>CAKROW010000001.1 GCA_934373235.1 uncultured Blautia sp.
ATTCTCCCACAACTTCTGAAGGAATTTCAGGTCATTCATCTTTGCGGAAAGGGCAAAATGGACGAAAGTCTTAATGGCACCACAGGATATGTTCAATATGAATATATCAAACAGGAACTTCCTGATCTTTTCGCACTGGCAGATATCGTAATATCCCGTGCAGGTGCAAATGCAATCTGTGAGCTCAATGCTCTCCACAAACCAAACCTTCTGATTCCACTTTCTGCCAAGGCCAGCCGCGGAGATCAGATATTAAATGCACGTTCCTTTGAACGTCAGGGCTTCAGTGTGGTTCTTGAAGAGGAAGAGATCACAGCGGAAAAGCTTCTTTCCTCCATTCGCAGCCTCTACGCTAACCGTCAGCAATACATCAATGCAATGACAGGCAACGGTCACGTAGATTCCATTCAGAAAATCACGGATCTGATCGAAGCATGTGCAAATTCTAAAAATGCCTGAGTAAAGCATTTTCTCTGCCGGAGTTTTTCTGCTCCGGCAGATTTTTTATGCTTAATCGTAATCATCGTAAACTTTCTTAAGATCCTTCAGCAGCCTTCTTCTGGCTCCGTATATTTTATTCTTAGCCGTCATTACTGACATTCCATATTGTTCTGCAATATCCTCAATTGGTATATCCAGATATTTTGCCTGAACCAGCATATCAAAATTTACCGGATTCTCGGCACGGTACTTTTCCAGCACCATATTTATATATTCCCTTTTTTCCATATGCAGCATTGTCGCTTCTACATCATCACTTTTGCGCGCACGTTCTATAGGTATCAGCTTATCAGCACTGCAAAATTCATGTTTCATATAGGATCTTTTCTTAAAATCCATTGCCCTGTTTATGGACGCTCTCCGCACCAGTGAATAGAGCTTCTTTTCATTCGTTATATCCAGACTTTCACCTATCTGATACAATTTATAAAGTACTTCCTGACTGACATCTTCTGCTGTAGTCCAATTTTGTAATACACTGTACGCTGTATTTATTGATAGCTGATGATATTTTTCAAACAATAACCTAAACTCCGCATTATTCATAACTCACCATAGAAATTCTTCGCAGATAAAGCATCATGCTTTTATCTTTGCGAAAATCTCCTCCTTATCTTTTTCTGTAAGTGTTCCAGGCTTCCATGTAAGACCAACTTCGTCTCCTGTATAACGTGGAATTAGGTGCATATGAAAATGAAATACGGTCTGTCCAGCTATCTCTCCATTGTTCTGTACAATATTAAACCCATCGCACTGAAGCGCGTCTGTCAGTTTTCCAGCCATCCTTTTTGCAAGGATCATAGCTTTTCCGGCAAGTTCCTCCGGCATTTCGTAAATATTAGCAGCGTGACTCTTCGGAAGAATCAGCGAATGTCCTTTACTTGCTGGTCCAAGATCCAGGATTACTCTGAAATTTTCATCTTCGTAGAGCGTTGCCGATGGAATTTCGCCATTGGCTATTTTACAAAAAATACAATCGCTCATTTTAACTTCCCCTTCCTCATTCGTTTATTTTGTGTCGAATTTTTTCGATTTTTTACTTACTATAATTGTTGATATTAAATTTTTTGGATGTTACTATTTTTTTGAGGTGATGAATATGTACAGCAAAAATATTACTGAACAACTGAAAAATGATTTTCAATTTACACTTTCCAGACTTTCCCATGAACTCCGCAATCCGCTTTCACTTATCAGCAGCAGTCTGCAGATGATGGCTTCCTCACATCCTGAAGTTGAAGATTATGAACAATGGGATGATATTTTGGATAATATGAATTATATCTGTGATCTTCTTAATGAACTCTCTGTATTTAATCATTCAGAACAGATTTCTCCTCAGCTCACAGATCCGGTAAAGTACCTCCGGACGATTCTCTCTTCCATACAGCCAACGCTTGATTATCTGAATATTCAACTTGAAATTAATATTTCAGATAATCTTCCGGTCATAAATCTTGATCCGGTTCGTATACGGCAGGCATTGCTTAATATTCTTAAAAATGCCTGGGAAGCTCTTCCTGCCAGAGGAATCATATCCGTAAATGCTGTTCCTTTTAATTCTGGTATATGCATCAGCATCAAAGACAATGGTTGCGGTATTTCACCTGAACAGCAGAAGAAAATCTTTCAGCCATTTTTTACAACCAAAACAGAAGGGACCGGGCTTGGGCTCGCAATCACCAGGCAGATTATTGAAGCTCACCACGGTCGGATTACTGTAGAAAGCACTCCTGACCATGGTACAACTTTTTATATCTTTCTGGGATGATAAAATATTGTCGCTGCAATAAAGCCACATATAAGTCCCCCCAGATGAGCTGCATTGTCCACGCCTCCGCTGGCAAAACCAAAGTATAATGAAAAACCTGCCATAACTGCCATCTGTTTTACAGTCAGATCTGCAACACGTCCTTTGTGGCGAAGTAATACATAGATCAGTCCGCCCATTACTGCAAATACAGCCCCTGATGCCCCTGCTGAAACTGTGAAATCTGATGTCCGAATATCAAAATACAAGGAGATCAGATTTCCTCCCAGCCCGCCCAGAATGTAAATTATAAGAAAACGGACTTTACCGGCAATAGGCTCCAGTCTCTGGCCAAGAACAAACAGCACTAACATGTTATTAACAAGATGTGGCAGTCCAAAATGCAAAAACATACTGGCAAAGATCCGATACCATTCTCCCTGTTCCAAAACCAAAGGTGCATATATCGCTCCACATTCCAGCATATGTGCTGCATTTTCTGACCCGCCGGTTGCTTCAACAACTATAAACACAATCACATTAATCAAAATCAGAGCTGTTGTTATCGGTTCTTTTTTTAATTCTTCCACAGTCACCCTCTTTTCCGGTATTTTATTGATATGCTGGTTATATTCTACCAGATTTAGGATTCTCTTACAACCTGACAACTGGCATTATCCACACTGTATCATACATATCATTTCAGGAAAATATATCGCGCCTGTGCAAAATCTACCTCATCTTCATTCTTCAGTTCATATTCTTCTCCTGTTTTCAGAAGTTTTCCATTTACAGTTGTCCCATTTTTTGAATTCAGATCAGACAGATAATATCTGTTATCCCGTTTCCTGATTTTGGCATGCATACGGCTTACTGTAGGCATATCAATCACAGCATCCGAAGCTGTTTCCATTTTTCCCACAACAACAATATCTTTATTAAGATAAATGGTCGCCAGTTCACCAGCTTCTCTACTCACCAGGGAGGCCGGCCCTTTAACATTTCCGGTTGACAGGATCACTGTTTCTCCGTAATCTTCATCCGCAGATTTTCCTGGTATGGAATTCTTCTGTTCGGTCTCTTTTTCAAAAATACCCCTGTTCTTTTTTTTCTTTTCCAAAATCATTTCATGTTCGATTTCTGTTTTTTGTCTCTTATTTTTTTCTCTATCATCGCTCCTTCTCACATTGCCAGTTCTTCTGGAAATAACCCAGATAAACATTTCCAGAATCATGGCAACCAGAATAACCATCAGGATCATTTCTACTTTAACTCCGGGAATATATCCCAAAGTTGATGCAATTGCGGTTCCAGTCAGGACAGATGCTGCTATAATAAATACAACTGCATATTTCAGGATTCCTCCTGTCCATAATCCTTCCGGTTTTTTCTCTGTATTTCTTTTTCCATATATAATACGACACTCAGCCGAATTATTTTTAGCATATTTAGAATAATTTATATTATTTTCCCCTTTTTTCCATATTTTTTTATCCTCATATTCAAAAATGTCTTTTTCTACAGATGCATCTTTTATATAATCATCTGAAGGAACTTGCGTCAGTTCTTCCAATGTCTCTTCTTTCTTTTCGTCAACACGATACAATTCTTCTTTTATATGCTCCAGATGAAAACTTTCTTCCAGCGCCCTTCTGTAGATCCCATACCCTAATACAACCGCCTGACCATCATCGTGATCGATTTTAGGCAAAATATACTCCAAAAGTTTCTGAAGCTGTTTCTGCAATTCCTTCTGATACCCCGGCATATAGCAGAACTGAATATTTTTCTTTCCTGCATCCATATAAATATATTCCGGTTCAAGAATCAACTGACACGGATTCAACAGATACTCTGACAGTTCCTCCATCACCTGCACAAAACTTCCAAAAATAATTTTCAGATCTTCTATCCTCATTTTTTGTTCTTCATAGAATGAAGTCAGAGACTGCCTTGAAGTTACATCATAATAAACCTTGAATTTTCCGTCAATCCCCTGTATCCGGCATTTTAGCAATGCCGGCACCACATTTGCCACCAACATTCTTACCTGATAGGAATCTGTATCTATAATATCCTCCCCTGTAAGGATCAGATAATTATGATTCATATCTCTTTTATATTCGGATTTCATATTAATTTTTCACCTCTTCCAGAACATCTGTAATTCCTTTGGCTTTCCTGATCCACTCTACCGGCCGAAGTACTTCTGCCTCTCCTGATACTTTAAAGTTCCAGTGTTCCCCCATATAACCGGCTGCTATATCCATTCTGTAAGTTACCTCTACTCTTTTTCCGGCACTTGTATGCATACTGAAGTTCTCACCGCCAGGAAAACCTTCACTTCCCAAAATCCTTCCCTTTACCTCTGCAGTCTCATATACTGCTCCATTTTTTCTATACCCTTCCATACTTCCACTGACAGCCGCTTCATATGCTGCCGCTGTCAGCCATGCTCTGTTATGAACAAAAAAACTGAGATAAAGCAGCCCCATCAGCACCAGCAGAATAACCGGCATTACCAGCGCTGTTTCAACTGTAAAACTGCCTTTCTTCCATTTTTTCAATAATTTTTTCAAACCCATAAACCTCCTATATATGCCGCAAGCAAAAATGGGATAAACGGGATTTCCGTATTTGTCTTTCTTTTTAGGATCAATACCACAATTCCAGACCAGATTCCGCACAATAGCATCCCCGAAAATATCAATGCCAGAAGCTGCCCGGTTTCTAATACTGTTCCCAACGCAAGTATAAGGAGTCCGTCTCCTATCCCCACGTTTCCCCCACTCACACATGCAATTCCCAGAAAAATCCCTCCAATGCTCACCGCTGCAACACCATGTGGATACAGACTTCCGGTAATTAACAGCCGTAAACTTCCTCCAACAATAAACAAAATCACAGAAGTAAGACAGATTTCTTTTTTTCTCAGATCACACCATGCATTAATTGTCAACAATATTAAGATGCCTATTTCTGTTACTCTGATTTTTATCATTCCTTTCTCATATCTCATCCACATCTGCTGCAGGCACTTAAATTTCCGGAAATTTCAGATTCTTTCACCATACGTACAGAACGCTTCAGACCGCTGCAGCTTTCCTGATTATGATAACGATTGCTCTTTTGGGTAATATATACAGACCCTGCCGGCTCCTGTCCTCTGCTGCACAGTTCACATGGCTGATATGACTCTCCGTAAGCATTTCTTATTCCTTTTATCGAACTTCCTGAAATCTGCTGTATGGAAACATTCAGATAACTGCACTCGATCCTTTTGTGATACACAGTACCCGATTCTGTGATATAAACCATTGGCTGACTTTCTGTCTCAATTTCCTGATCTTCATATAACACACCTGTCCAGGCATGAACTTTTATCGTATTATGCATCCATATTTTAGGTACCGGAATCATACCACTTATGGGCTGATAAGAATATATATCCGGCAGTACAATATTCTCCGGTCCCTGTACCCCATAGGCGTACATTCCCATTTTCTTTGCATTTTGGCATAACCTGGTCAGATGTGCTGTCTGAACCCTGTATATATCCATAAATGAAATCATCGTTACTACCCCAAAGAAAAACAACGGCAGTACCATAGCTGTTTCAACCGCCAGGCTTGCTTTCTTTATCTTTTTTTTAAAGGCGCACAGGGATACTTTTCCAGAAAGCGATCTCCTACTCATCGGGGAAAGTCTGAGATTCCTTCTTCTCACAGAGCGCCTTTCTTTTTTTTCTTCCAGTCTGTCTATCCGAACAACATTATTATCTTTTTCTTTCTGAAAAAGCATCCCTGTACACCTCTTTCCTGTTTTATTTATTCATACGCATATTGTCTTGTTACTGTAAATATTTTTCTTTTATTAGCTTTTACATCTGCTGATGCTTCCACTTCCGTAATGCAATGGTCCATTCTGAAATTCTTTCTCTTTCCCATATTTCGAACAGTATTTTCGATCATATCCATACCACCTTTTACTTTATCCGACTTGCTTTTTGTCATAAGCAGGATCTGCAGATAGTCTTCATAAGACATCCCGCCTTTACAATCCTTTCTTGCAGAATCCAAACCCTCCAGAAGCCCCGGAAGATTTTCCAGAGAAATCTGCCAGTCTGCAGCAGTTTTTATCAGAGGAACTCTTCCACCGGCAAACAGTTCTCTTACGTCCAAAATACTTTCCGCAAATGCCCAGCACAGCATCAAAGCTGCTTCTATCACAGGTGCTGCCGGTGGTATCAGAAAACCTGACGCAATAGCCAGTGCAAGTGCCTCAATCTGGATTCTTTTTCCTCCGTCAGCCGCAATTGCGGCAAAGTTTACCCCCTGACGTATAAGAAACAATCGATTTGCAACTGCTTTCAGATTATCTTTATCATTATTCTTTTCACCAATAATATATTCTATCTGATACTCCAGACCGGATTTTGCCGGATTTTTATAACTGCCAAGTTTTGTAATAAGATACTGTCCAAACAACAGATCTGAAGTATATGAACCGTCTGTCTGTATTGCACCATCCATATTCAACCCCTGCTGTAATCTTCTTCCTGACACAAGATTTCTTCTGTCAACTGCTTTATCTGAAATTCCCTTTTCTGCCGGAATCACCAGAGTTAAAAGTCCCATTTTTTTTATACGCTTTATAACCGGTATAGGATTTTTTACTTCTGTATTCACTCCACCTGAAAAATCAGAATTTCCATCATCGAAACCACCCTGGTCTGTCCGATTCTTTTCTGCTTCCTGACTTTCTTTCGCCGCAGAATCCATTTCTGAATCGTAGGAATCCAGCGTATCACCACTTTCTGCTTTTTCACCCTGATTCTCTGAATCTTCTGTTTTCTTTTTTCTTTCTTCTATTCTTTTTATAAGAAGCTGTACCCCCTGGGTTCCCAGTGTTTCCCGCATATAATTTACCGCCTGGCTAAAAAATACTTCTCCATTTTCATCAGTCAGAAGTCGGTAGCCACTGAAACCACCCTGCTGAAGTGAAAGCTTCTGACTATTCTGCTTTAATACAGGCTTCATATAAGACTCAAAATTATCATATACATCTGCCATATCAAGGTTATCCTGTCCTGATGCATAAAGCGAAAACAGATCATATTTTTCAAGAAGTGTCCTGTCGTACTGTGCAAACAGTGAATACAGTCCAATATCCATACTGTCCAAAATCTGTGTACGTGCTGCAGCCATACGCACAGATTCTATACTGGTACTGACAAGTGCCAGAATGAGGCTTAAGATCAAAGCCAGAAATATTGTTATGCTTCCTTTTTTCACTGAATCAGTTACCATAGGGGCACGCTCCTCTCCGGCAGTTCACAACTGCCATTATCAATCAATCCTGACCAATGCTAGATTGCATTACTCTGCTTTGTAATCTTGGACAGAAGTTTCTTCACAAGAGCTGTGAGCTGGTCCCTGAAAATGACTACAAGCCCAATGAGCACGACGAGAATCAGGATGATTTCCACAACGCCAACCGCGTCTTCTTCTGCTGCAAAATCCGCAGCATTTTTCCAAAATTTCATTAATTTCTTTTTCATTTATACCTCCGTACTTTCTTTTCTCATCCATAAAAGGACAGGACGGCCGGAACCATGATTATCATCATGACAACCAGCAGCATAAGTACCATGGGAAGTAACAGCTTAGTTGCTGCTGTCTCTCCCAGAACACGCGCCTTACGCTTTCTTTCATCCCAGGCTTCTATTGCTTCTTTTTCCAGCAGGTCTGACAGATACCGGCTTCCTCTCTGAAGATTCTGGATCAGCAGCGTAGCCAGAGTTTTATACTTTACCTGTCCACAACGTTCGCCAAAACGCCGGTAAGCATCAGCCTCTGATATTCCACTGTCCATTTCAAAACATGTAATCCTGATTTCTTCATATATGTATCGCTTTTCTTTTTTCTCTTTTCTGCTGTAGTCAGCAGCAATTCTCTGAAAAGCTTTCCTGGCAGTCAGTCCGGCCTGTACAAGAAGTGTAAATTTCATGATCAGTCCCGGATAGTCCATAAGCATCTGCTCCTGCCGCTTTATTGTCTCCGTCTGTTCCTCTCTCTTTTTCAGAACTACCAGTGCCAGTGCTGCCACCAGCGCCATAGCTGAAATCAGGCTTCCCGAAGTATCTGAAGGTTTTTTCCATTCCAGATGCTTTCCATCCCACTGATCCGGCAGATAATAGTAATTCGGATCACCTTTTTTTTCATTATATTGAGCGATCATATCCTGAATTTCTTTTTCCTGCTGTTGTTTCGCAGTAAGCTTTTCTTCACTTTCCTGTAGTTCCTCCTGTTCCGTTTCCTTTTCCGGAACCTGTACATACAGGGATCCAGATTCTTCTCCGTCTACAGACACCATGAATTTCTCTTCATAAGTTCCTGTTTCCTCTTTCTCCATCCGGTATCCGGAAGAATACACTTTATCTCCTCCGCTTTGAACCGTCAGCAGAAGCCCTATGAAATTTCCGGTTAAAGCTACCAGCAGAAACAGTTTTCGCCCTTCTTCATTTCCGGTCCATGGCGGAAGTCTTCCAAATTTTCCGGCAATAAATGCCGCCAGAATCACTGCAAATATTACAATATGTACCCACATTTTTAACTTTTACACCTCTATATCCACAATTTTGCTTCCCAGCCAGTAAGAAAAGGCATATACAGCCAGACTTACTGTCATTACACAAATCCCCAAAAAATTATTATACAGAATACTTATAAATCCTGGTGATGTAAGCTTCAGATAGCAGATGATCCCTGTCGGCATCAGGCTCATGATCATCTGTTCTGATTTTTTCGCTGCAAGTGCAGCCTCTATTTCTTTCTTTACATCAATCTTATCGCTTAACATTTCCGCAACTTTCTGAAGAACCCGTGTCATATCTCCACCGGTACGTTTCGCTGTATAAAATACAGTAGCAAAGTTTTCAATGTCTTCTACTTCACTCCTTTCTGCCAGATCAAGAAATAGTTCTTCAACTGGTACACTTAAACCTAGCTGACTTTCTATATACAGGAATTCCTCAAGTATATCAGTCCCTCTCCCGTACAGTCTTTCCAGGTCTTTTACGCAGATACGAACTGCATTTTCTGCTGAGTATCCTGCCTGTACAGCAACACTCATGGATGTCAGTGCATCCCGGAACTGATAATTCAGTTCTCTTTTTTGACGAATGATACATTTTTCTTTCTGGATTCTTAAAAACAGCAGCGGAATCGGAAACATGATCAGCATTACCCATAAATTCTGGTAAAACAGATAATCTGCTGCAATACATACGGAAATTCCCTCCAGAAGGTACTTTACCTTCTCTTTTGCTGTAAACCGGTATGTCTGATAATCCTTTTTTGTATACTCCCATTTTTTGTCCTCTCTGTTTTTTCTCATAATTGGATCCCTGCCCGTTCCAGTTTTTCCCTGTGAAACAATTCCGAAATTTTTTCCAGACCAGATCCTTCCTTCCACTGATACAAAGGCCTGGTCTGTATCTCTCCATTTTCAAATCCCAGAATCTCCGTAATCTCCAGCACCTTTCTGCTTTTGTCTCTCATTCTGCCCAGATGGATCAGAATATCCACTCCGGATGCAATCTGGCGGCGGATTGCCTCCAGCGGCAGTTCCACTCCCATTAATGTCATTGTCTCAAGTCTTGAAAGCATATCCCGGCTGCTGTTTGCATGAGCTGTACTGAGACTTCCATCATGTCCTGTATTTAGTGCCTGGAGCATATCCACAGCTTCACCCCCACGAACTTCTCCTACCACGATTCTATCCGGCCGCATTCTCAAAGCGGATTTTATAAGATCTCTTATTGACACAGATGCTGCTCCTGCCATATTGGCCATCTTCGCCTCCAGCCGGACCAGATTATCAATTCCCTGAATCTTAAGCTCTGCATTATCTTCAATAGTTATGAGACGTTCATCCTTTGGAATATATTCAGACAATGCCCCCAGAAATGTAGTTTTACCACTTCCTGTTCCTCCTCCGATCACTATGGAATACCGGGCTTTTACAAGTTTTGACAGAAATCCGGCACATTCTTCAGGCAGACTCCCAAGTGCGATCAGCTTTTCCATTGTTACAGGGGTATCCGGAAAACGACGGATTGTAAGAATAGGTCCGTTTAAAGCTACCGGATAGATTACTGCATTAACCCTGGCACCATTTTCAAGTCTGGCATCTACTATGGGAGATGCTTCATTTACCACACGGTTACATCTTCCTACGATCTGCTGTATCACATCCTCCAGTTTCTCTCTGGAAGTAAATGATTTATCCCATCTGGTAAGTTTCCCTCCCTGTTCTATAAAAATAGCATCCGGTCCGTTTACCATAATCTCCGTTATTTTTTCATCCTCGATCAGTTCCTGAAGAACATCCAGTTTTCTTACTGAACAGAACAGTTCCTGTCGTAATTCAACTTTTTCTTTCAGCGAAAAAAAAGAATCCCGCATCTGATTCAGGATCAGATCATCAATTACTTCCAGTATTTCTTCATCTGATAATTCTCTGGAAAGATCCAGCCTCTCCATAAGGAGTCTTCTCATTTTCTGAAACAGTTCACGGCTCATTCTCTCTCCTTTCTCAAAAGTTCTCTCACAAAATCTCCCAGTTCACTCCACACCAGTTGTTCAATGTAATTCTCCGCACATGCGTTTTCCCAGTGGAATGGAAGATGGATCTTTTCTGATTTTTCCAGAATCTGTCCCAGATCCCAGATCCGCAAAAGATTCTCATACTGTGCTATTTTACAAAGCGACATAGTATCTCCCAGCACCGGCATGTAAATCTTTCTGCACAGATCCAGGATCTGGAAATTTTCATCAATGCTGCTTCCAAGATCCAGAATCAGAACTTCATAGGAACTGTGAAGAAGAATCTCATTTAACAATACCTGCCAGTCTTCCCAGGATGTTACCCGTATATCTGAAGGGGTCCTCACAGGTGGGATATAGTCCAGATTATTCACTGTCTGGATCATTCCGTTCATTTTATGTATAAGATTCTCATTTCCCTGGCGGACATAATAAAGAAGATCACTTAAATTTGTGGCATAATTCCTGCCTGTCAGTTCTTCAAATCCGGAATATTCTTCCAGATTCAGATACAGAACTGCCCTTTCCTTTGCAAGTATCTGCCCCAGTGCCAGAGCAAAAGAAGTCTTAAGGCATCTCCCCAGCGGAGAAAATACCCCTATGATATCCATTGTCTTTTTCAAAGCCGGAAACTGTACCGGATTCAGGTCTTTCTCCTCACCGTAGCAGGACATTACCTCTCTTATCACCTGGGAAGAGGACTGATATTTATATACGCTGGGATACTGATCCAATTCCGGCGGATGAACGCCTTCTGACAGAATAATAATCTTGCCAATCTCCAGTTCTCTTACTTTTCTGCACATAGCCTTGCCGGAAATCAACAACAATTCAATATAATTTTCTTTTCCGTAGGCCAGCAGGCTGTCTACAGTGGTAAATGCCTGGATCTCAAATGGCAGATTCCGTCTCTGATTCAGGTAATCCATGAAATTCAGAGCATACTCTACCTCAAGATCACAGACAGCGAAAATATTTTTCTTCAATAGACACCTCCTGCATAAAGTACGGTGCTTAAAAAGACCGGTACTGTAAAATGAAAATTCTCAGGAACTGACATTCCTTTTCTGTAATAGGGTTTCAAGTTACCCGTCCGGTAAAGATCACTGATATATTGGTACAGATAATGGAGTCTGTGGCAGATATTGCCTGTGGAAATTAGAATTGCCAGAGAAATTCCTGCGCCAATGACAAACGCATACAGAACACATTCCCCTGCAGCCCTGGGCCCCATAATTCCGCCGATAGCACAGAGCAGTTTAATATCTCCTGCTCCTAACATTCGGAAAATAAATAACGGATATAGAAGAATCATCGGAAGAAAGACTCCTGCAAAAAAACCTCCCATCCCTGTGATCCCATACTGTATCAGTCTCAGAAACAAACCGATGATAACAGAAAAAAGTATCCATCCGTTATCTACTGCTGCCTTGCGGAAATCCATCAAAACAGCAACTCCTGAAAGTACTACCGGTATGCCGGTATAAAAAAACATATTTCCCCCTTTCATTTGTATTCAGAGCTTACAGTTACAGTATTTCTTCATACTTTGCCTGGGGTATTTTAATCATTTAATCTTAAGTAAAAGTGGAATTCCCCGTCTGAACTGACGGTTCATGCTACCAGAAGATTTCTGGTGAGTCTCATTATATGACCTGATTCTTCATTTGTCCAGTATTTTTTTCAAAAAATATTTTAATTCTTTCGACATTTTTCGACAATTTAAAATTTACAGATTCAATCCAATGACGTTTTTGATGACACTCCTGTTTTTCATCACTTCCAACGTAACAAAAAAGCAGCTAGAACAAAGTTCCTAACTGCTTCTGCTTAATAGCCAGTACGGGAATCGAACCCGTGTTTCCGCCGTGAGAGGGCGGCGTCTTAGCCCCTTGACCAACTGGCCATATTCGATTGTTTCTGTCGTTTAAGTTGTTTCCCTCAACCGACTTCGTTAGTATATAACACTTTTCCGAAAAATGCAAGTACTTTTTTCAATTTTTTTTATTTTTTTATTCTGCCCGATTTGTACTTGACCAGAAAGCCTTGCGGTGCTACTATCTAATCACAAAAGAGAAGGGTTTTAAGAGGGGGAAAACAGAATGGCACATCTGCTCTGTATCGGAGACAGTATTACTGATTGTGGAAGACTTTTTTCAGATTCTCCTCTGGGCAATGGTTATGTCCGACTTCTCTCGGATCATCTTCATAATACCGGCTTTGATATTTCTGTTGAAAACAGAGGTATTGATGGTTTTACCGTAAATCATCTCCTCCGCAATACTGCCGGTTATCTCTCTTCTTCTCCTGACATCATTACCATACTTATTGGTATTAATGATATCGGACTTATGATGAACACCCGACGTACTCCCGGCCAGCAGTATCAGATGCTTAATAAGTTTTGTGATGACTACCAGCTTCTGGTCCGGCGTCTGCAGATACCATCCCGCAGGCTTCTGCTTCTGGAACCATTTATTTTTCCCTGCCCGGACATGTACAAACTATGGCTGCCTCTTCTCTCCAGTATGTCATCCCATATTTCTGACATTGCCAGAAGAAACAGAATCCCTTTTATCCCGCTTCACCGGCAGTTAAACAACGCAGCCTCTGTATATGGCATCTCTTCCATAACTACTGACGGTGTCCATCTCACCCGACAGGGACATCTGATTATAGAGCAATTACTTTATCCCTACATTCAGTTATACCTGTAAAGACTGATCAATTATATACAGAAAGGCTGATATACTTATGGAAACAACGATCAAACAGATTGAAGACATGTCGCTTAATGCATGGCCTTCACATAAAATGGAACTTTACGATGGATGGATCCTTCGTTTTTCATATTTCTACACACACAGAACCAACAGTGTCGAACAATTTGGGACTTCCACTCTTCCCTGGAAAGAGAAAGTTCCCTACTGCGAAAACGTTTACAGACGTCTCGGAACTCCTGCAATCTTCAAAATCAGTCCTCTTGTTTCCCAGGATTTTGACTATGTTCTGGAAAACAGAGGCTACTCCGTTCAGCATATAACCAACGTCATGACTGTTGACCTGGCGTCTGCTGATCTCACAGCGCCTGTTACAGATGTTACTTTTACAGATGAGATACCCGAAGTCTGGATCAATAGTCTCTTTGATCTGAAGGGCACCACAAATCCTGTACACCGCAGGGTCGTTCCCTCCATGTACCATGCAATCCTTAAGGAGACTGTCTGCGCTTCTATCTGGCATGACGGTAAGATCATTGCCACAGGTCTTGGTATTCTTGACAGAGATTATATCGGTATCTATGCCATCCATGTCCGCGAAGATTACCGCCAGAGAGGATACGCACGCCAGATCTGTACCTGTCTTCTCAATGAAGGACGGAAACGTGGTGCGCAGAGAGCCTATCTCCAGGTAGTTAAGGATAATACTCCTGCCGAAAAGCTTTACACCTCTCTTGGTTTCCGTTATTTTTACACCTACTGGTTCCGTGTACAGCCTACAGGCGAACGTTTCCGTTAGAATATGTCGAAAAAGACTTCCGCAACACATACCTCACAATTCGCTAATACGATTTTTCAAACACCTTCCAAAACACTATAGCTATTTCAATTTCTTTTTGCTATAATGACTTCTGGCTACATACTTTGATCTAATTTTCATATACTACTTTCTGAATACTGTCAGGAGGTCAAATATATGGAAAAGCAGAATCACAAACGGGATAACAATCCCTATCACATTTATTATAAAAATTATCTGGATACCAACGCCTGTACCGAATGTACCGGACTTATGAACACTGTGGCGAATGATCACGAGGAGTGGGATGCTTACCGTGAAATATTCGATTTTAAACCGAAGCCACCGTACTCCGACAGGAATCAGGACTGATGGCTATCTCTGTACCGGAGGACACAAATGAAAAAACTGTCTGCCATATGCATGATTTTTGGCTTTGCCCTTTTTGCAGGCGGCTGCAGCACCAGTGATCTTTCAGACCATGCTGCATCTCTGAAAACTTCAATCGCTCAGGCCGGTGCTGATCTGAAACAGCCTGATTCTGAAACAGATCAGGCTGACCCCGCCTCCTCTGATTCCACACATGAGAAAGTACATATTGACGAGCTTACAGGCACCCTCACAGATTTTGACGGAACTAATATTACCATTAACCACTCCGGTCAGTCTTATGTATTTGATGTTTCCCAGGCTGCACTGGAATGTAAATACGGTGTTGTTCTCTCAGACAGTGTAAGTGTTATTTATGAAGGGGAACTTACAGGCACTGATACCAGCGCAGTCCGTTCTCTGAAGGTAGTAGATGAATATCAGAAAGAGCATCCTCTGGAAAACCGCACCCTTACAGGCAAGGTTAAGCATATGACAGTCAATACCCTTACCATTGTCACCAAGAAGGGCAATACAGTACTCATCCCGACAACCGGAGTGGAACAGTATTATAAAAAAGGGATCAAACCAGGCAGGTGGGTATATATTCATTTTCGCGGCAAATTTACCCCTCACAGCCAGACAGGTTCCAAATCCTATAACGGAAGCCTTCTGAAAATCATCAGTATCTCAGATACCGAGCCCCTTAAGGTTCCCGCTGCCACCCCAACACCTGTACCGTCCACAGAAAAAAAGAAAATAAAAAAAGAACAGCGTCTCCGTGCTAAGGTTCTCAATGTCAACGCAACTACAATTGCACTTCAGCCTCAGAATTCAGATGTAAGATTACAGATCCCCATCACTGCTGTTCCGGTATATTTCAAGGGCGGGTTCGCCCCTGGTTCTTATGCCAATATCATTTATACAGGTAAATTTAACGGAAGCTCTCTAAAAGGTATGCACATCAAGGCTGTAACAGGAGAATATCCGGAAAAGATCACCGAAAGCCACATCACATCTACAGTAACCGGCACGATTCTCGGTACTACAGCCAACACAGTAACCATTCAGACTTATGATGGTGCAAAGATCATCTGCAACCGTGAAAATGTGCCAGATACATCCACCTGCGGTCTGACTGCCGGGTCCGATATTACAGTAACCATCAACCCCGCAAAATCCAGAACTTCCAATATCTATACCTGTCTTAAAATAGAAGATGCCTGATCTACCAACGCCGGAATCGTCTTCTGATTTCGGCTTCGCCGCTTTTCATCCACTCACGCACTTCCTCTGTGTTACCTAATATTTCCAGAAAAGCCCTGCACTCCTCTTCAATCCCGCTTCCATGCGGCACACAATAAGCACCTGCATCACTTCCTGCCGCTGCTTTCACTCCTTTTTTAAAAGCAGACTTCAGATTTTTTTCTGCTATTGTTATAATTGGCTTCAGAATCTCATCACTATATCGACCGTTTCCTATAAGGTTCCTTATTGTCACAAGAGTAGGAACCCATATGCTGTTGCTGTCTGCAAGCATGGAAATCGTCTCCTCATCCATATAGTTTCCATGTTCGATACTGTCTGCTCCTGCCATGATCGCAGCCTGCACACCATATATCCCATTGGTGTGGCTCATAACTGAAAATCCCTCTTCATGAGCTATATGTACCATTTCCCTGACTTCCGATAACGTCAGCGGTAAGCCTGTTACCTTTCCATGGTTTTTAAAATCCAGAAGACCGGTTGTCATGATCTTGATAAAGTCTGCCCCTTCCCTGGCGGCCTCCAGAACCAGCTCATGATATTCTTTCATAGTGGAAAATCCCTTTCCCACTATTTTTCCGTAATGACCGGTCTTGTGGATGGCGAATATGGGAGTACGGTAGTCAATCCCATATTCTTCTGCCAGGGCTGCAGCTCTTCTGGATACTCCCAGATTATCGCCGCCATCCCTGACAAAATCTATATTTCTTTTCTGATATTCGTAAAAATTAGCCCGAATCACCTGATCACATACACCATTTTCATGAATCGCCACTGCTTTCCTGTAATTGATACTGTCCATAAATATATGAGCATGACATTCTCCGAACATATTTTACCTGTGCCTCATTTCTGCTGTATTAATCTGTAAGAAAAAATCCTGCAAGCAGGATTCTCCGCCTGCGGCGGGTCGCTTCAGCGACATAATTCCTCTCCGAACCGTCAGCGTTCAAAGAACCTTCTGATCTCATCCTCGCATGCCTGCACAGAGCCCTGTACAAAAAACGGTTTTCCGCCGCCACGTCCGTTAAGGGCAACATTCATTTCCTTTGTAAAATTACGTAGATCACCATTTTTTTCACCCATTGCATATTTATAGGAGCCATCAGGGTTTTTGGAGAATACCGCACAGCAGCCTTCACACGTCTGTGTCACAGCATCAGCAAGCTTACGCACGCTGTCAGCTTCCATTCCTTCTTCAAAGAGCAGTACACTTCCGCTTCCCGCATAACGTTCTGCTTCTTTTTTACACATATCATCTATAAAGCTTCCAACCTGTCCTCTCAGACGGAAATTTTCTTCCTGAAGTCGTTCTACCGCCTGTGCAGTTTTATCCGTTTTTGCAGAAAGTTTTACGGAGATCTGATGATTCTGGTCATTAACCATGTTCAGATAATCAAGTACACGTTTTCCACAGATCATTTCTATACGAACGCCCTCTCTGAATTTCTCCACAGAAAGAAGCTTAACCATTCCGATCTCCCCTGTATGTGTCACATGTGTTCCGCAACACGCACAGATATCTGCCCCCGGAAACTCCACAATGCGTACCTGTCCCGTAAGCTCTTTTTTGCTTCTGTATTCAATCTGTTCCAGTTCCTCCGGGGCAGGATATGAAATAAGAACCGGAAAATCCTTCCAGATAAATTCATTTGTTCTGGCTTCAATCTCTGCCAGTTGTTCCTCGTCTAGAGGACCATTAAGATCTACTGTTATGGTATCGCTTCCCATATGGAACCCTACATTGTCATATCCATACGCTGCATGTATAAAACCACTGACAATATGTTCCCCGGAGTGCTGCTGCATAAGATCAAATCTCCGTTCCCAGTTAATCTTTCCCAAAACCTGGCAGCCCGGTTCCAGCGGTTTATCTGTATAATGAAGAAGTTCTCCGTTCTTCTCATGAACCTCAGTTACTTTTGCATCTCCCAGCATACCGGTGTCGCTTGGCTGTCCACCACCCTCAGGATAAAAAGCACTCTCATCAAGAATGACCTGATATCCTTTTTTTGCTTCTCTGCACTCCAGGACCTTTGCTGTAAACTCTTTTTTATATACATCTTCATAATATAATCGTTTTGTCTCAATCATGTTTTTGTCCTTTCTGTAAAGCTGTTTAACATGTATAGTATAGAACAATTTATCAGTCCCTGCTATAATAATTGCATATTTTTGAAAAATTATGAAGTCTTTTTCTTCTATACCGCGTTATAATGATTGAACGGGCAGAGAAAGGGGCTGATTTCATTACACAGGAAGAATATCTGGAATATCTGATACATACATACCAAAATTTAATATTTTCCATTTGTCTGAAATCGGTGGGTAATCCCTTTGATGCTGAGGATCTGACACAGGATGTCTTTCTTTCCGCCTACAAAAATCTCTCCCGTTTTGATGGCACCTACGAAAAAGCCTGGCTCAGCAAGATCGCTGTCCGAAAATGTCTGGATCATCTGAAAGCAGCCGGCAGACGTACCATCCCCACAGAGGACACCTATTTTGAACAGCTCCATGATAAAGAGTTTTCCCCAGAGGAGGCATTTCTGGACAAAGATTTCAAGGATCGGATCCGGCATTTATGTTCAGCTCTGAAAAGTCCCTACAGGGAGGTTGCCACTGAGCATTTCTGTGAAGAAAAAACCGCCGCAGAAATTGCAAAAACGCAGAATAAAAATATCAAAACAGTCCAGACGCAGATCTACCGGTCCAGATCTATGCTGAAAGCACTGCTGGAAAGGAGTGATTAGATGCACATATCACAGAATGAATTACAGAAATTCCAGGACGGAACCATGAATACGGACGAAATGATCCATTTTCTGGAACATATTGAGCAATGTGATTTCTGTCTGGATGAACTTCTTCAGAATAAGGATACCGTTTCTGAATATGCTCCATCCTATCTGCAGGATGAAATTCTGAAAAAAGCAGCTTCTCCGGAAGTTCAGGCTTCCAGAAAAATACATGAAACTGCTTATTGGATGAAGCTTCTCTGTGCAGGCTTACGGACTGCCGTAGGCATGGGTGTTGCGCTGATCATGCTTTTTTCTGTATCGCAGACTGATTTTACTGTTCTTCATCCTTCACCGGAAACAAACGTTAAGATTTCTTCATCCCTGGACATTGGTTCCGGCCTGAACCAGCTTTCCAGGCAAGTAAGTTCTCAGCTCAGTGAACATTCTCAGAAGATCAGCAATAATCTGAATGATCTTACGAATAAAATTATAAACGGAGGCAAGTAAATTTATGAAAAAACAAAAACATGGTTTTTGGGTATTTATCTTTTCCCTGATCCCCGGTGCCGGGGAAATGTACATGGGATTCAAAAAGCAGGGACTCAGCATTATGCTGCTGTTCTGGGGATCGATCGCACTGGCATCCATAACCGGCCTTGGCTGGCTGGCCATGTTTCTCCCTGTGATATGGTTCTACAGTTTCTTCAATGTCCATAATCTGAAATCCCTGTCAGAAGAAGAATTTTACTCTGTAGATGATAATTACATCCTTCATATGGATCAGTTTTCCGGTGATATGGGAAAATTCTTACAAAAGCATCAGAGTGCAGCCGCATGGGTCCTGATCCTGTTTGGTATCTGTATCCTGTGGAGTCGTTTCACAGGTCTTCTGTACTTCATTGTACCAGCTAATATGACCGACTATATATACACTATCTGCAACAGCCTTCCGCAGATCGTCATTGCTGCAGGTATCATTGCTGCAGGTATTTATCTTCTTACTCAGCAGAAAAAGAAACTGGAGGAAGAAAAAAACAAAGCTGAGCATTACTGGGAACCGTACCGTCCATATCAGCAAATAACTTCCCTGGATGATAATTCAGAAACTGCTGAAAACAATCCTGAAACATTTTCTTCTCAGGACAATATTTCTTCTGAAAATAGTATTCCTTCTGAAAATAGTATTCCTTCTGAAAAAACTGCCCTTTCCGAAAATAAGGCAGATACCTCTTCCTCTGAATGATCAGTAATTTGCAAAAAAGATCCGCTGTCTTCCAACAACGGATCTTTTTATTTTCATCAGCCTGTATACATAACTCTGTAAAACTGCGGCGACCCAGCATAGCCCTGTGATTCCTTAAATGTTACGGCTTTGATCCAGCCTGTTTTGGAACCATTTTTCACACGGATATACATCTTGTTCCCTGCGGTCCAGAAATTCAGGATCTTCACGCCAGTATTCTTACGGATCACAAATGCTTTACTTCCGGAGGCAGGAGTCCTATACGCCTGTATATTCTTTGCCGCTGCAAAAAGTCCTGTTCTCTTGTTAGCAGCATTAAGTTTTATATATTTTCCGTAATTGGATGTACGAAGTAATGTTCCTTTCTGATATTTGTACGTAAATTCTGTTGTACAATATCCAAGAGAATATGACATAGCCTCCGTTCTTACCCGAATTGTATTACCGCTGAGGTAAATTGCCGCTTCATTTACCGGTCGGCCATACGTTTCGTTGAGAAAATTGACAACCTGAACGATTTTTCCGTTGCGGTACTGATAAAGTCCGTGGAATACACTGATATCATTATCTGTACCACCTCTCAAACACAGGAAAGGTTTTCCGTTAGATAACGTAATAATGCGAATGGATATATCCATAAAAGACTTGTTTATCGCACAGACTTTTCTATTATTTACATAAATATCAGCACCGTTCCAGTACCCATCGTACTGACTTTCTTTCCGGACAACCTTAATCCTGTCTTTCTTTCCATCACCGGTGATATCATACCCCGTCCAGGTTTTTCCTGGCTGAATCGTATGCATCTCGGGTGATGCCGCCTGCACTGGCAGTACAGAAAAGATCATAAGTCCCATAAGAAATATACAGATGCCCAGTAACTTTTTTGCTCTTTCTTTCTTCATTTCTTCTCCTTTTTCCTTTCATACTCCGGCTTTTTTATGTCATTGGAACATTATGGGGTAATTTCCTATGACATAAAAAAGCACCTTTTGAATATCCTCTGTACAAAGCGACTGTTCTAATTCCGCTCTGTCACATGGTCACAAACGTAACTAACTTATAATCTACGTTTATTATACTATTCAGCAGGTGCTTTCTGTAATATATTTTTTACTGCTTATGTGTTACTTTAAGACGTGTCATTGCTCTCGCAAGTGCCATCTGGTTCATATGATACTCCTGGATGCTCTGCTTCTGACGAAGCTGCTCTTCTGCACGTTCCTTTGCTTCCTGGGCACGGCGGACATCAATCTCGTCCGGACTCTCTACGCTGAGGCAGAACAGCTTGGCACGATTATTGATCATCTCAACAAATCCGCTGCTCACAGCAAACACATACTCATTACCGTCAGCATCCTCAAAACGCATCTCACCGGGAATGATGGCAGCTACAACATTCGCATGATGGGCAAGAAATCCCTGCTCACCATCCACTGCCGGAATAATGAGCTTCTGAGCACGTCCTGCATATGCCAGCTTATTACTGGCATAAATTTCCAGGCCAAATGTTTCACTCATAGCTGCTCCTTACTGCCGGTTCTCCTCGGCTTTCGCTTTTGCGATTACATCATCAATGGTTCCCACATTAAAGAATGCATTCTCCGGATACTCATCCATCTCTCCATCGATAATAGCCTTGAATCCACGGATTGTCTCTTTAAGAGGTACATATTTACCTTTGATTCCGGTAAAGTTCTCAGCTACATGGAATGGCTGAGACAAGAACTTCTGAATCTTTCTTGCACGGAATACAGTCTGCTTATCTTCTTCTGAAAGCTCTTCCATACCAAGAATAGCAATGATGTCCTGAAGCTCTTTATATTTCTGAAGAATTTCCTGTACTCTACGTGCAACCTCATAATGCTCTTCACCAACTACATCTGCTTCCAGAATACGTGACGTAGATTCCAGCGGATCCACAGCCGGATAAATACCCTGCTCTACAATCTTACGTGAAAGAACTGTTGTGGCATCCAGATGTGCAAATGTTGTGGCAGGAGCCGGGTCTGTAAGGTCATCGGCAGGCACATAGACAGCCTGTACAGATGTAACTGAACCCTCTTTAGTAGATGCGATTCGCTCCTGAAGTTCACCCATTTCAGTAGCCAGTGTCGGCTGATATCCTACGGCTGAAGGCATACGTCCAAGCAGGGCAGATACCTCGGAACCAGCCTGTACAAAACGGAAAATGTTATCAATGAAGAGAAGCACATCTCTGTGTTCCTGATCACGGAAATACTCAGCCATTGTAAGTCCTGTCTCAGCAACACGCATACGGGATCCTGGCGGCTCGTTCATCTGTCCGAACACCAGGGCTGTTTTTTCAAGAACTCCTGATTCTTTCATCTCACTCCAGAGGTCATTACCCTCACGGGAACGCTCTCCAACACCTGTGAAGATAGAATATCCACCATGCTCTGTGGCAATATTCTGAATAAGCTCCTGAATAAGAACTGTTTTACCAACTCCGGCTCCTCCAAACAGACCGATCTTACCACCTTTTGCATATGGTGCAAGAAGGTCGATGACCTTGATACCTGTCTCCAGAATCTCAACTGCCGGTTTCTGCTCCTCAAATGAAGGCGGATCACGATGGATCACCCAGTGCTCTTCACCGTCCAGTGACTCACCACCATCTACAGTCTCTCCAAGAACGTTGAAAAGACGTCCCAGTGTCTTATCACCTACCGGAACCTTAATACCACTTCCGGTAGCAATAACCTCACGATCACGCTGAAGTCCCTCACTGGCACCAAGCATGATACACCTTACAACATTATTTCCAAGGTGCTGGGACACCTCCATTACACATCTTTTGCCGTTGTTCTCAACTTCAAGGGCATCCTTGATATCAGGAAGCTCTCCGTTTTCAAATACAACGTCTACAACAGGTCCCATAACCTGTACAATCTTACCTTTATTCATAGTCATCACTTCCTTTTTTGTGCTTTTGCACCGCTGATAACCTCTGTGATCTCCTGCGTGATCGCAGCCTGACGCGCACGGTTATACTGAATGGAAAGATCCTTCAGCATAGCCTTCGCATTATCTGTAGAGGACTGCATTGCTGTCATTCTCGCACTGTTCTCACTTGCGTATGCCTCTACCAGACATCCATAGATCACACCTGTAAGGTAATTCGGGATCATCGTATTAAGAAGTACTTCTGCTGACGGAACCAGGGTGATCTCCTCCTGGTAGATATCAGCCGGAATCTGTCCCGATTTAAAATCAGCTTTTTTCAGCGGTAAAAGCTGCATGTTCACATTTTCCATTGACATTGCATTTTGCATCTGTGTATAGACAATGTGGATCTCATCCAGCTCTCTTTCCAGAAACGCCCGTACAATTTCTTCCGTGATAAGGCGGGCTCTATGCATGGTCGGCTTCTGTACTGTATAGAGAAAGCTTCCATCCATATCAACATCCCGCTTGCCAAAATACTGTCGCCCAACCATACCAAGAACATAAAGCTTATGATGTCCCGGCACTTCCGCCATGAAATCCTCTGTCATTTTCTGTACATTATGATTGTAAGCGCCAGCCATACCTTTATCGCCTGTAATAACGATAGTTCCGATCTTCCTTTCTTCTTTTGGAACAAGATGACGTTCACTGAAGAAAGGATGCTGGGTATCTGGCATATGGCGCAGAATTCTGGCAATGGCAGCCTGCATATTATAAAAGTAAGGTTCTGTGTCCTGCAGGATCTTTTTTGCCTTCTGCATCTTTGAAGAAGAAATCATGTACATCGCATTGGTGATCTTCATGGTGTCCTGAATGCTTTTCATACGAGTCTGTATTTCTTTTGCATTTGCCATATCAACACCTACCTGCTCTTATCTCTGAATTCTTCTGCCGCCTTTTTGATTTTCTCTACAAGCTCATCTGTAAGTACTTTCTTAGATTCAATCTCTTTACCGATCTCAGGATATACATTATCAAAATACTCAAGAAGCTCTCTCTGGTATTTCTTAACATTTTTGATATCCACATCTACCATCAGCTTGTTTGTCGCAACACAGAGAGTAATTACCTGCTGATGAAGACTTAACGGGCTGCACAGCGGCTGTTTCAGAAGTTCCATCAGGCAGCTTCCATATTTCAACTGTGCTGTGGTAGCTTCATCAAGATCTGAACTGAACTGTGTAAATACTTCCATCTCACGGTACTGCGCCAGATCGATACGAACACTTCCTGAAGCTTTCTTCATAGCCTTGGTCTGTGCTGCACCACCAACTCGGGATACAGAAAGACCAACATTAACTGCCGGACGCATACCTGAGAAAAACAGATCACTTTCAAGGAAGATCTGACCATCTGTAATAGAAATTACGTTTGTCGGAATATATGCAGATACATCACCTGCCTGTGTCTCAATAATAGGGAGAGCAGTGATAGAACCACCGCCAGCCTCATCACTCAGACGGCTGGAACGCTCCAGAAGTCTTGAATGAAGATAGAATACATCACCAGGATAAGCCTCACGTCCCGGAGAACGCTCAAGCAGAAGTGACAGTGCTCGATATGCCACCGCATGCTTGGAAAGATCATCGTATACGATCAGTACATCCTTGCCCTGGTACATGAAGTACTCTGCAAGTGCAGTTCCTGCATACGGAACAATATACTGAAGCGGCGCACAGTCACTTGCAGTTGCAGAAAATACAGTTGTATATTCCATAGCACCGTATTTTTCAAGGTTGGACACAACCTTGGCAACTGTAGATGCCTTCTGTCCAATGGCAACATAGATACAGATTACATCTTTACCTTTCTGGTTGATGATCGTATCTGTTGCAATGGAAGTCTTACCTGTCTGTCTGTCACCAATGATCAGCTCTCGCTGTCCACGACCGATTGGAAACATGGAGTCAATAGAAAGGATTCCTGTCTCCAGCGGTACACTGACAGATTTACGATCAATGATTCCGGGAGCCGGATTCTCCACCGGACGATATCCATCGGCTTTGATCTCTCCCTTACCATCGATAGGCTCACCAAGAGCATTGACAATTCTTCCGATAAAGCCCTCGCCTACAGGCACACCTGCCTGCTTGCCAGTCCTGGCTACCTTTGTTCCTTCTTTGATACCGGTATCTTTTCCAAAGAGGATACATCCCATACTGTTGGAACGGATATCCTGCACCATACCTTTCAGACCATTCTCAAAAGTTACAACCTCACCGTACATGGCATGCTCGATACCATAAACAGTAGCAATACCATCTCCCACGGAGATGACGGTGCCAACTTCCTGGTCTTTGCTGATTTCATCATAATTATTTATTTCTTCTTTGAGAATCGAAATGATTTCATCTGGATTTATTGCACCCAATTCAATTTCACCTCCGGGTTAATTTTTGTTTCAGTTTCTGATAACGTCCGGTAAGGCTCCAGTCGTATTCACGATCTCCTGCCCTTAAAACAAACCCTCCTACAAGGCTCTTATCCTCTCTGAGAGTAAGTTCAACCTGGTCTGCAGAAAACTGTTTCTGAAGAAATATCTTCATTTTTTCTGCCTGGCCTTCAGAAGGCGGTGTTACATATACAAGCTCTGCCTTCAGAATTCCCTTCTGCTCCCGGCTGTAAGTATCATAAGCCTCGATGATCTCCTGAATCCTGTCGATCTTCTGATATTTACATGTTACTTTAAGGAAATTTCTTATTTCCTGCGGGAACACCCGCTCTATTACCTGTTCTTTATCTTTTAGAGAAACCAGCGGATTTCCAAGCATGGTTCCCATTTCCGGTACTTCTTTGAAAATCCGTGTGGTTTCACAGATCACTTCCTCCGGAACAGAAAGACCGTATAATGCTTTTGCATAATTAATGGACGTCTCTGTCATGAGGATCACCTGCTCCTTCTAAAAACTGATCATATAGGGACATATCCTGTGCTTCGTCGTTCTTTTTTCCCATGATTCTGGATGCTGCATCCATAGCAAGTTCTGCTACCTTGCCTTCCATCGCCTTCATGGCTGCCTCCTGCTCATTCTCGATGTTCTTTCTAGCCTTTGCAAGAATCTCATCTGCCTGAACATTGGCGTTCTTCACGATGTTGTCTGCCTGCGCCTTAGCCTCGCCTTTGGCCTGCTCCACTATACGGAAGGATTCATCCTTTGCAGATTTCAGTGCATCCTCATAACGTCCCTTAAGCTCATCAGCCTCGCCCCGTGTCTGTTCCGCAGAAGCGAACTGCTCATCGATCATTGCCTTTCTCTTATCCATAACAGCAATGATCGGGCCAAACAGGAACTTTTTCATCAAAAGGTAAAGAACGATCAGGTTAATAATTGTAAAGACAAGGTTGATATCAATTTTTATCACCTGGTCCACCTGCCTTTCTTAATCCTGAAATATTATCTCGTCTTTACCAATTAGCCCAGCATGATGATGATCAGAAGACCGATTACGAAACCATAAATAGCTGTTGCCTCTGCAAGAGCACATCCAAGAAGAAGAGCTTTACTGATCTTGCTCTCTGCCTCAGGCTGTCTGGCAATAGCTTCTACTGCCTTTGAAGTTGCAAGTCCGATACCAATACCTGCGCCAATACCTGTAAGAACTGCGATAGCTGCACCAATTGCGATTAACATAGTTTTTTCCTCCTAAAATAACTGTTTTTCTTTTTTACTCGATTGCTTCCTTAATGAACAAGGATGTTAAAAATACAAATACATATGCCTGTATAAATCCGTCAAAGAAATCAAAATACAGGCTGAATGGTATGGGAAGAATTGCTGGACAAACAAACTCAAGCAGTTTCATAACAACGAAACTTCCCAGAACATTACCAAACAAACGCATACAAAGAGATGTCGGCCGGATCGCTATTTCCAGAATGTTAATTGGAAGCATAATCGGCACCGGCTCTGCAAAACTCTTAAGAAAGCCCTTAAGGCCTTTCTTGTGGAAGCCGGAATACTCTATCAGGAAAATACTCATCAAAGCCAGCGCAATGGTAACATTCATATCCTTGGTAGGTGGTGTAAATCCAAACACGCCTGCAATGTTGGCAATTCCAATGTAGATTACGGTTGACATCAGATAAGGGACATATTGTTTTCCCTCTTCACCCAGGATTCCCATGAAGAAATCCTGAAGGAAACTTACTCCTGTTTCCAGAAGAAGCTGCTTCTTGCCTGGATTTTCAACCTTCAGATTCCGAACCAGTATCAGAGAAAGTATTACCAGAACTGCCATGATGACCCAGGTAACAACTACACATTCTGCGATGGGTATTCCACCAAACACCGGTATGGTAAAGGCTGTTTTACTCTCAAGCTCTTCTGCCAATGTGGCTGATAAATCTCCCGTTTTTCTCCCTCCTTTATTTTCGGCTCCTGGTATGACTCAAAAGTCAATTGGTCATACCAGTTCTCCGTAGATGCCTTTATTTTACTCCGCATTTTGGGAAAGTCAATATTATTTTTGACTATATTGTACAAATTACAACAACAAATCTATACAAATTATACAACTACCATTTAACCAAAAATAGTGGCTGTTCACCTCATTCACAGTAATCTGGTCAAAATCCATTCCAAATCACCTGCAGTGATGGGATTTCGACCTGCATGTCTCGGGATTTTGCCATATTCATGACAAAAGGCCTTGTGGAATACTACCTGTGAACAGCAATCAAAAACAAACTGTTTCCCGTTATTTTTTTACTTTTACGGATACTTCTCCGTAAGACAGCAGATTTTCAGTCCCATCCTGCTCCTTTACCAGGAGTCTGCCATCAGGATTAATCTTAAGTGCCATCGCCGGCCGTGTACGATCTCCGTCCGTGATCATTATCTCCTTTCCAGGTATCATGTTATTCTCCACATACTCCCTGGAAAGTGTGGGACTTTCTGTTTCCATAAGAAGCTCATTGACGATCTCCGCAACAAGAAGACTGCAGTTAACACCCGCTGCCTTCTCTCTGCTGTCATAAAGTGCACCGGCACTTTCTTCCAGATCTTCCGGAAATCCTTCCTCAGGCCTGTAAAGGTTTAAGCCGATCCCAACAATTGCAAACTCAATATTACCACTCTCGAAATCCGTGACAGCCTCTGTCAGGATCCCGCATACCTTCCTGTTATCCAGATACAGGTCATTGACCCACTTGATAGCCAGATCGATCCCGCATACCTTCCTGACAGCCCGGTAAACGGCTGTAGCTGCTGCTGTTGTAATAAGGATACCCTCTGTCAGTGTACGGTCCGGTCTCAGCACCACGCTGAGATAAAGGCCTGAATTTTCCGGAGAATAAAAGCTTCTGCCTCTTCTTCCTCTGCCTCCGGTCTGTCTGCGTGCCAGAATAACAGCACCATTCTCCGCTTCGCCTGCAAAGGCAGCTTCTCTTGCTGACCGGTTGGTAGATTCCAGCTCCCGTGCGATCTTCACGGATACATCCGGATTCTTCAGATAAAGCCTGATTCCCTCTTCTGACAGGCGGCTTCCACTGCTTCGCAGTACATACCCCCTGTTCGGTCCTGCTTCTATGGTATAGCCCTCATCGCGCAGAGACTTCACTGCTTTCCAGATGGCAGCTCTTGTGCAGTTCAATTCAGAAGCTGCAGCTTCTCCGGATATCAGTTCATTTTCATGCTGTTCCAGAAGTTCCAACATTTTGGATTTTACTGTCATATTTCCACCATCCAATTCCGGCGATCCGGTGGACCACCTTGTAGTAAGCTCTCAGATATGGCACAAAAAGTGCCATGTCCGGTTCTCAGTCTGGAACCAGACACCATACGCTCCAAGGCCGAAAAAATTATAGCACTTAATCATCGCAATGTCTATTATTCAATTTCTATATATTGTCCATATAAAAAATATATTTACAATGTTCCTGATATACATATTTTCGTTAGATCGTGTTTGAAAGACTTTTCAGAAGATGTTCCCTGTATTCTGTGCGCACACTCTCAGGTGCTTCAAGCACAGCATCGGAACCAAGACCGGCCATCCAGCCGAAAAACTGATCACTGATATTCACACGTACCTGTGTAAAAAAATGCTGGTCATCCTTTCTGCGTATGATCACATCCCGCCCAAAACGGTCAAGTACCACTCCAACCAGACGGTTATGAAATTCCAGGCTCACAAGCTCCTCTCTGCCGCCAAACATCCCAAAAGTACCGGACGAAAGCTGAGCAGCATCGTAATATTCTGACATTTCACTGCCATTTCGTGAATCCGCTTCCATCTGAGGTTTCAGCATCTTATCTACCCGGTAATGTTTCACGATCCCGGACTTCTCATCCAAAGCTACCATATAATAATTCTCATCCTGCCATATCAGCCCCCACGGACTTACCCGGTAACGCTCTCCATCACGTTTAAGACGCAGCTTCTTCTCGATCGTCCATTCACAATACTGAAATGAGAGCTGTCTGTCCTCCGCAAGAGCCTGATGTATCTCATCTATATTATAGTAAACACTCTCATTCATGGTCTTGATACGGCTTCCCATAAGAACCTGGCGCTTCAACTGCTTCGCCTCATATATGCTGGTCAGGCTCTCAAGTTTCCCGATGAGCTGTCTGGACTTACTGCTGCTGATGAACTTGGATGACTGAACCGCATCCACAAGAAGTTTAAGCTCCGGAAGCTCAAATTCCCTGGTGGCAAGATAAAAACCGGCGGGACGCTCCCGCCTGTTATTAATATCAAAACCAAATATACGCAAGGCTTCTATATCATCATAGATAGTCTTGCGCTCTGCGCTGATCCCCACACTTTCAAGATATGCGATCAGTTCCTTCACAGTCATGGGATGGGCTTCATCCGTTTTCTCCAGAAAAGCCCTCATCAGATACAGGATCTTAAGTTTCTGGTGAAATGACTTCGGCATATTCTCGTCCTCCTGCCTTACTTATCTGTCAGTGCTGCTACAATACCAAAATATAATACCACGAAGGCCAGTGCCACAGCAATCATATCTGCCCCCTTAAAGTCAAAGTTCAGGAGCATGGCACCTCCGATCATGATCTCCAGTGAAAGGATCGCCCCCATAACCATTGCCATTGGTGAAGAAAGCTTCTCTCTGCTGTTGTGATTTCTTTTTCCTACTGTGTTCATCATAGTATAACCCTCCTGTACTCTGCTTATTACCCGAACAAATTTTCCGAACATATTTTCTTTACATTTGCATTATACATCTTTTTCAGTCCAATAAAACGGTATAAAACACATTTTTACAAACATTTGTTTATTATACACAAAAATATGTTCGTATTTATGTCAGTTTTTCAGCAACTGTAAAGTCTATAAAAACTATACTTTACAAAGTTACAGTGGTTCATGCAGGCGCAGGCTTCAGATTAGGGTTTACACAAGAAAGAATCCTGCCCAGAGGGCTTTTTTATGTCATTGGAATATTACGGAGTAATTTCCTATGACATAAAAAAAGGTCTGTCTCCGGCCACACAGACAGGCATATATCTGCAATCCGCTTTACTGCCTGGTCTGATCAAATATCCGAAAACAAACCTTTCACATTATATATTCTATTGTTGTATTCTGCTGCCTTTTATGTCTCTCTACATCAGTCCGGCAAAAACGGAAGCACCGATCACAGTCAGAAGTCCGGCAACTGCAATTGCCAGGCTGCTCATAGCGCCTTCTACAGGACCCAGTTCCATAGCCTTGGCTGTTCCAATAGCATGGGCTGATGTCCCAAGTGCAAGACCTCTTGCAATAGGCTCCTCGATACGTGCCACCCTATATACGATCTCCGCGATCACATTCCCCAGAACTCCTGTAATAATGATCACCGCCACGGTAATGGTCACAATACCGCCAAGTTCCTCGGAAACACCCATTCCGATGGCTGTTGTAATGGATTTTGGAAGCAGCGTGACATATTCCTCATGATCAAGACTGAAAATCTTTGCCATTACCAGGATACTTCCCATTCCTACGATCACACCGGAAAGGATCCCTGCAAGAACTGCCCTGATATTTTTTTTCAGCAGATGGATCTGCTCATACAGCGGTACAGCCAGACAGACCGTTGCCGGTGTAAGAAGATAGCTGATATATTTTCCGCCTTCATTATATGTCTCATAATCAATATGGAACAGAGAAAGCACAGCGATCACACAGATGATCGCAATAAGAAGCGGGTTAAAAACTGCCATTTTGAATTTTCTTTTCAGAAGAAGGCCGATCTCATAGGCAGCAAGGCTTAATACCGCGCCAAAAAATGTTGAATTTCTGATAAATTCCATCATTTGTCCTTACCTCTCTTTTCCAGCCGGATAATCCCCTGTGTGATACGTCCGGTTACTACCATAACCACTACTGTTGAGACCACTGTGATCACCAGTACCGGCCCGCAGATTGGTTTCAGTGCCCCCCATGCAGTAAGAAGCCCGGCTCCGGCCGGTACAAACATTACAGGCATGATCTCCACCAGAAAATCTGCTGCACCTTTGACCTGATCGATCTTAAGGATCCCGGTCAGAAGTGCCACCAGCATAATCACAAGGCCATAAACACTTGCCGGTACCGGAAGGTTTATGCAGGTATGAAGCACCTCGCCCAAAACAGACATCAGCAGAATAATACAAAACTGCCGTACATATTTCATGTCAAATCCCTCCTGACTTATGGATCACGTACAACGCCCGGACTGTCCGGGAATATCTTTCCAGTATCTTCCGGCGCATTGCATTTATTTACTTTTACGCAACACCACTTTACTCTGATACCTCAGAACAACTGGTATTACCAATAATACTTTAAACGAGGTTTAATTATACTACCTCAACCGGAAAATACAAGAAATGTTTCTCATAAAATACAAAAAAGTCTCCGGATCTGCATATTTCACGCAGAACCCGGAGAAAAAACATTTCTGTCCACACAGTTCACACCGGAATCTCTATTTTTTCCACTGTATAATTTCCCTGATCCACAGTCATCACAGCCATGTTAAGTCCACCTCCAAACCGTGGCCGTCCACAGCTTCCGGGATTCAGCCACAGCCGTCCATCTTTCTCTTCCTGAAAAAATCTGTGGCTGTGCCCGAAAACCACCACCTGTGTATCTCCAAGGTCCCACGCCACATCTTTTTTATTATGGACCATAAAAAATTTTATTCCTGCTATGGTAAAGGACAGACTGGTTCGAAGGTTCTCTGCCCAGCTTCCGTCATTATTCCCCCGCACCACATACAGATTTCCCAGAGGTCGGAGTTTATCAAGGATCTCATCCCGGTCCACATCCCCTGCATGAAGGATATATTTACAGCTTTTCAGCACCTCTATTACCTCCGGCCTTAAAACACCGTGGGTGTCTGATATGATTCCGATCCGCTCAGCCATATTTTCCTCCTGTTCCGCATAAAGCGGATATTCATCCTGTCCCTGTCTTAAATTACTTATATCAGAAAAAACGTATCTTTCCATATTCTCCGTCAAAGCCCGGCTGTCGTATCACATCCCCCGCCCGCAGCCGGCTGATGCTCTCTCCCAGAAGAGTTCCCCCTTCCCGTCTGATATCCTCCTCCGGAACATTCCTGAGAATGTCAAATTCCGCACCCAGGCTGTTCAGAAGTCTTTCGTACTGAGCCTGAACTTTTTTGCCTGCTGTAGAATAACCCATACACTCTGATATCACTTCCGCTAAAGGAACCAGGCTCTCATACGGCCTTCCCCTCTCCGGCATATCCGGCTCTTCCCGGTCTGAAAGCTGCTCTACCCTGTGATCCACGCCCATAGTAAGCTGCTTTCCGCATACCGGACAGATTCCGCCCAGAGCTTCTGCCTCCCCGGGACTTAAACATATACCGCATTTCCGGTGCCCATCATAATGATACTTCCCTTCCTCCGGAAAAAATTCAATGGTTCCCTTAAGCCCCTCACCTTCCTGTACTGCCTGAAAAAGTCCTCTGTATGAAAGCTCCGTATCCAGAAGACTGGCTTCCCGTCCAAGCCTTGAGGGTGAATGGGCATCAGAATTGGACACCAACTGGCAGTGATCCAGAGCAGATATCTTCCAGTTCATTGCAGGATCGGAAGACAGCCCTGTTTCCAGAGCATGGATATATGGTGTCAGTTCCTCAAAACACTGTTCAATGGAGTCAAAGCCTGACTTTGCACCCAGCAGGGAAAAATGAGGTGTCCATATATGTGCGGGAATATAAATCCCCTCCTCGCTGATCTCCAGCATCATTTCCAGAAGGTCATGACAGGGCAGTCCCAGGATCGGCCGGCCGTCCGAATGGATATTTCCGATCTTTTCCAGACGGGCTGCCAGCGCATCTGCCTCCTCAAATCCCGGAAAAAGCAGAAGGCTGTGTACTTTCCTGGTCTTCCCGTCTTTTTTATAGATGGAGCTGATCTCCCCGGAAAGAACAAAACGTGGAGCCTGTCCCGGATAAAGCGCTGATTCCGGCAGAACATACTCCTCTTTCAGACGAAACAGACCCTGTTCTGCCGGGATCAGCATCTCCTTCAGCTCCTGTCTCCACACAGGATGGGTCATATCACCGGTTCCCACCAGGGTAATACCCTTTTTTCTTGCCCACAGATCCAGCATCGGAACTGTTCCATCCCTGCTGGTAGCCATGGAAAATCTGGAATGAATGTGTAAATCTGCGATCTGGTTCAAAAAGATCTCCTCCCTGAGGCTCGCCTACAGCTCATACCATATGATCTGATTTGCCTCCAGATCCAGGCTGAAGCTTGAGCCGTCTCCCCGGTAAACCACTGTGCTCTGCGGTTCATAGGTATTATTTACCACACAGTATTTCCTGTTTATCGGATATGCATGTACTTCTACATTATAATTTGTGCTGAACCATCTGTACAGATTTTTTTCATCGCCTGCACTCCAGAGAATAGCTCTGTAAAGAATCCTGCTGTTCTCAAAACTGTAGGGAAGTCCGCTGATATAAACGCTGCGGCCTTTTCCGAATTCATTGACTGCAAGCTGTACCTCCCTGTCTCTCTGAACAAGAATGGTCGTTCCGTCAAGAGCATAGATATTTTTCTTTCCTTCTCCGAAGTCCACCTCTCCCTTTACGTCTTCTGTAATGAAATGGTCATGGTTTTCCCAGTTATACTTGTCATAACCAAGAGTAAAACCATGCTCCTCTTCCACACCAAGAACGCCGGCAAGCTGGAAGAATCTTCCATTTGCCTGATGAGCGGCAGGCTCGCCCACACCGATAAATCCACCTCCATTATAAACAAATTTTTTCACTGCTGTGACGATCCTTTCATCACACCACCATTTTCCACCGGTGTGAGCAGTATCTGCATCACCCACATTGATGATCACATCCAGGTCATCCAGGATCGCCGGATCACGGATAATATCCTCAAAGCTTATAAAGGATACATCAAAAGGTGCTCCGGAAAGTGCCTCAATAATACCTGCGTAGGAATAGTTTTGCTTCTGGTAAAGAGCATGATGCACCATATGGCATCCCCATGCGCGCATTTTTCCCCAGCAGTTTAAAACAGCCACTTTTTTCAGGCACAGCGGTGTTGTTCCGTGAATGTTTTCATAGAGTTCACGGAATTCATCACACACGGACTTTACATACTCCACAAAATCCGGAAATTCTGTGGCAAGTTTCAGATATCCGCCATAACCGATCCGGTCGATAGGTTTTCTTAAGATTGCCCTTCTGGCAGTTACCCAGTTGACTTTTGCCTCTTTTACAGGATCTCCTCCCTCATGGAATGTATCCGGGAAAAAGTATGGCAGGAATCTTCCTTCTGTATATTTCACACCCTCGATGTCACTGATAAGGCGGAGAGTGGAACCATTTCCCACACTTCCCACAACTGCATCCAGACCGATATTTTTAAATTCTTCCATAAAAGGCTCTGTACCGATCCAGTGATCTCCCAGGAACATCATTGCCTCGCAGCCACATTCATGGGTGATCTCCACCATCTCCCTGGCGATCTTTGCAACCTCCCGTCTCTGAAACGCCTGGAAATCACTGTACTCCCTGGAGGGGATCCGGTACTGGTTGTTATAATAGCCCTGATCGATAATATATTCCGGACGGAAGGGATAACCCACCTCTTTTTCAAACTGTTCCAGGATATATGGGCTTACAGAAGCAGAATAACCATACCAGTCCACATATTTTTCCCTGGCAAGCTCATCAAAGATCAGGGTAAACTGATGGAAAAATGTAGTAAATCGGATCACGTTTACATAGGGATGAGCCTTGATAAATTTTCTCAGTCTCTCCATTGTAAAGGCGTGGGTCTTTGGCTGACGTACATCAAATGTGATCTGATGCTCCACATCCTTCCAGTCATTGACCACCGCATTGTACATATGTACCGGGTCCCACATGATATATGCAAGAAAGCTTACTGTATAATCATGGAAAGGAACTGTCCGGATAACCACCTCACCGGAAGCTTCATCATAGCTCCATCTGTCCACAGGCACCGGTTTTCCCTCTGTGCGGTCCATAACCTCCCACCAGCGGCGGATATCATCATGGCTGTTAGGTTTGAGCATATCCGGATAAAGTCCTTTCATCAGACGGATCCGGAGGCTTTCCCCTTCTGCAGTATAAAAAGGTGTCATAATATACATCTGCTGGATCTCATCCGGATTCGCCTTTGCCCACGCATTATCCTTGCGGGTTGTGTAATAAGTGGAATACACCTTTGCATCTGCATCTTTAAGTTCTGCCGGAAAATCAGTCCCGTCACAGTCACGGATGGCATCCGCTCCCCAGTAATCAAGAAGTTTCAGTGTCTCAGGTACCACATCAATGTCTGTTGGAATCGTTACTCTGCCTTTGTTCATGCTCATATTTGTCACCTTACCCTTATATTCTGTAAAATTGTCAGCAAAAATACTGATTCTATTATAGAACGTTTTTTTCTCTTTTATCATTCCTGATGTTGCTGTATTTTTTATATATCTTGCTTTTTATACAGTTTAAAACTACAATATATTTAAATTATATTATCCTTCAGGAGGAACAGCCATGGCGATCATACGGCATCAGTTTGAACATGAAAATGACCTGCCGGTAAACACCCGCCTTTTGTACGTCAGCAGTTCACGCTACGAAAAAGACTGGCCCAGCAGGCCTCACAGCCATCCTTTTACGGAATTATTTTATATCACCGGCGGCACGGGAAATTTCCTTGTCGAGGATTTTATCTACCCTGTAAAAAAAGACGATCTTGTGATCATCAATGCAAATCTTACCCATACAGAAAAATCCTCCGCTGACAGCAGTCTGGAATACATTGCACTGGCAGCCGAAGGAGTTTCCTTTTCCTTTCCGGAAAACCGGGATTTTCTTATTACAGATTGTCCTTCCGGAGAACAGCCGGATTTTTTTGCCCTTTTTCAGGCAATCCTTAATGAAGTGGAAAAACATGAGGCAGACTTTGAATTTATGTGCCAGAAGCTTTTTGAGATCCTGATGATCCTGATACGCCGCAGGCAGAATCTCACTATTTCCTCCATTCCCACTGTAAAGATCAGCAGGGAATGTTACCATATCAAGCGTTATCTTGACACCCATTATTCAGAACCTGTCACCCTTGAAACCCTGGCAGAGCTTACACATCTGAATAAATATTATCTGTCACACGCTTTTTCCAGACATTTCGGATATTCTCCTATGGCATATCTCTGTCGTGTACGGATCAATGCTGCCAGGGAACTGCTCACAGACACCAGCTTGAGCATTTCTGAGATTGCCTACCATACCGGTTTTTCCTCACAGAGCTATTTTTCCCAGGCATTTCAGAAATACTGCAGGATCACTCCCAGCTTATACCGCAGGACAGGAGCTGTCCGCAATGATATATGATCTGTTTTATCGGAAGGGCAGGTCAGAACAGCTCCTTTATTTTTTCCGTGATCTCCTGGAGCTTCTGTGCCCGATGTCCAAAAATACGGACAGCCAGGTCACCATGAACCAGTCCTGTCACTCCACCGTCACACTCCGGTTCGTCCTCCAGGATCTCCCATATTTTTTCACGGACCTCTTCCCCGGGAAGACTTAGAAAGATATTTGCCATATGAGTATATCCTTCATACATTCCCAGTCCTTCCATATCCATTTTTGCCGGCTCATAGCGGGTATTGTCCCGGTAGATCAGCTTTCCGCCTCTTCGTATCACAACCTTCGAGGCAAATTTACGATATCTGAAGCGCTCTTCTGAGGCCTTTCTTCCACAGGAAATAATCTCCAGCAGAAAAAGCCTGGAACTCTCGTCTGTAAGATCAAATTCCATAGTACTCTCAAATGCCGAATCCCCATAGGGGATCACAGGCTGAGGATAATAATAAAACAGAGCATTTTTTTCCACCCGTGCATTTACATGGCGGACAGCCTCGCCCTCCTTCATCTTATGAACCTTGTCAAAAGACTGGGAGATAAACTCAAGCTCAGTCCCCTCTGCCACCACAAAGTCAAACTCCTGGCGGTCACCCTCCATGATCCCTGCTGAAGCACACAGCGGCATTACGGAAATACCCCCGCTTTTTTTTGGAAAAGGGTTCATGATCTTATAGGGTGCTGTAAAAGACACATCCTCCAGAATGGTTTTTCCAGCACTGCACCCTGTGCGCAGACTCAGCCTGGAAAGTTTTCCAAATTTATTTTCAGTCACCGGATCTCCTGCCTTTCTTACATGTCTTCCAGAAGTACATTCTTTTTTATCCACTGAACGATGGTATCTACATTTTCATCTCCACGGATGTTGGTAAACACAAACGGACGCTCTCCTCTCATTTTGCGGGAATCCCGGTCCATCACTTCAAGGCTTGCTCCTACATAAGGTGCCAGGTCGATCTTGTTGATCACCAGCAGATCAGATCTTGTGATTCCAGGGCCGCCTTTACGGGGAATCTTATCTCCCTCTGCAACGTCAATGACAAAAATAGTGGCATCCACAAGCTCCGGGCTGAATGTGGCAGACAGGTTATCACCGCCACTCTCAATAAAAAGAAGCTGGATATCCGGAAAACGCTCCATCATCTCATCCACTGCCTCCAGATTCATGGAAGCATCCTCACGAATGGCAGTATGAGGGCATCCCCCAGTTTCCACGCCGATAATACGCTCCACAGGAAGCACACTGTTTTTTGCGAGAAACTGTGCATCCTCCTTGGTATAGATATCATTGGTGATAACTCCGATACTGTAATCCTTTGCCATTTTTCTGGACAACGCTTCGATCAACGCTGTTTTTCCGGAACCTACAGGACCGGCAACACCGATTTTTACATATGACATGGTTAATTCTCCTCTCTTTTTCAAACAGGCTCTATGACATATACAGTCTGGAATACAGCTTCTCATGCTGGATTCCGCGGATATCAAAGCCTGGTGCGGAAAGACACAGGTCATCTTCTGTACAGTCCTGTATATCGGACAGTATTTCTTCAAATACCTCATAGCATCCACAAAGAAGTTTCTGTCCCGCACTCTGGCTTAAGGGAATGGTTTTTACACAGTTTGTCACCATTGCGGAAGTCTGGGCATAGAGATAATGATACAAAGTCTCCTCCTCACTGATCCCCAGTGCTGCACAGAAAACTCCGTAAGCACAGCAGTGGCTTACAGGCTTCCCCCTTCTGGCTGAAAGATATTCTGCAAATACCCCCTTTTTTTCCATGGGGATATTTTCTTTCGGAAGGCCGGTGATGGTCTTTATAAAACGGGAACCCATTTTTCTGGATGCCTCCCTCTGCTCCATGGGAATCCTGGATGCTCCCAGAAGTTCTTCCAGATCATCCAGTGCCTGTACATCTTCCTTCAGGGCATATTCATAGGCAAGGCGCACACCCAGAAGATCTGTGTATGCCAGATTCAGTTTCAGTTTTTTTTCTATATATTCAGCCGCCGTTTTTTCATCGTGGACAATGTCTTTCTGGATATAGGTTTCCAGTCCCTGGGAATGGGAATACCCTCCTATGGGAAAAAGTGCGTCATTCACCTGAAGCAGAAAAAAGCGGCGGATTTCTTTCTTTTTATCCATATACATTCCTCAGTGATGATGATTATGGATGGATGCGGAGATCCTGCGGTCAAAGTTCAGCTTCATCAGCTTCTTTTCCGCCTTTACTCCATGTATCTTTTCCAGCATGATCATCATTGGCTCATTGTAGATCGTGATAAAGGTATTTTCCCCGTCTCCCCAGAAAAGAGGTGCATGGCGGTTTCCGATCTCGTAGCATACCTTTGCCACATATTTTTCGTGATCCGGTTCAAGAGATATTTCAATAACCTCACAGGGCGGTGTATTTACGGCAACCACCAGATGGTCATCCGCATAGATCACATCGTCCTGAAAAAGCCCTCTGGTAAGGATGGAGTCATCCATGCGGATTCCAACCTCGGTTTCCTTATCTGTTGTTTTTCTGTGGATCTTTTTGAAAGCTTCGTGCCACTCAATGTCTACATATTCTACCGCTTTCCCGGACAGATCCAGATCCTGCAATTTTCCCAGAATTTTTTCACAAAGCATACTCATTCTCCTCATCCGATAATATAAAGTTACAGGCCGTCCACAGCCACGCAGACGGCCTGCCCTGCTGCCATCTCCCAGAAACAGTGATCAGGCAGGTGATCTTTTTACCATACTCCCAGAAGGAGCATTACTCCAGGTACCCAGGCTGTGATCACACCCTCGACCACCTGAAGGACCGGGACAAATCTGCCCAGTTTTTTTCCCATGATGTCTTCCACAAAAGCGGTTCCCCACAGGATCGCCCAGAGATACCAGATTCCCGCCCAGCGGATATCCGGTGTGATCCCCAGTGTTTCACTTCCCAGAAATCCCTCGATCGTTCCAAATACCACTGCATTAATGGCAACAAACGTAGAAAACCATGCAAATGGAATGGGACTGAGTTTCAGGATCTTTGAAAAAGCTACAAACAGATATGTAAAGCAGAACAGAAGTCCTGTTCCTGCTGCATAGTAATTGCCCTGCACAAGATTTACAAAATTAATAAAAAGTGACAGACCGCCTGTAAAAATATTCATGACTGCTGCGGACTTTCCATCAACATTGTATAAGGTGCACATTCCGTTGTTGATCAGGACAATTCCCACAAATAAAAGGCAAACTCCTAACATCTTTTCTTCCCCCCTTATGATCAGAACAGGTTGTAAAGCTGGGTCAGAGGCAGTTTTTCTGCCGGTTTGGATGTGATGGCCTCACCGTCCACAGTTACCTCATAGGTTTCCGGATCCACGGTGATCTCCGGAGTGCGGCTGTTAAATACCATATCTTTTTTGGCAATGCTGCGGCAGCCTTTTACAGGAACTACTGTCTTCTCAAGTCCGTACTCTTCTTTGATCCCTGCATCAAAAGCGACCTGAGAAACAAAGGTAAGGCATGCCTCATTTTTTGCTTTTCCATGTGCCGCAAACATAGGCTGGTACATAACCGGCTGAGTAGTCGGAATGGATGCATTGGCATCTCCCATCTTGGAAGCGATGATCATTCCGCCTTTGATGATGATATCCGGTTTTACACCGAAAAATGCCGGATTCCAGAGAACAAGATCTGCAAATTTACCCTCTTCCACAGAGCCTACATAACTTGAAATTCCGTGTGTGATGGCTGGATTAATGGTATATTTGGCAATATAACGTTTTACACGGAAGTTGTCGTTTCCTTTTCCTTCATCTTCTGGAAGGGCTCCGCGCTCATCCTTCATCTTGCTTGCAGTCTGCCAGGTACGTGTGATGACCTCACCTACACGTCCCATAGCCTGGGAATCAGAACTCATCATACTGAAAATACCCATGTCATGAAGAACATCCTCTGCCGCAATGGTTTCAGGACGGATACGGGAATCTGCAAACGCAACATCCTCCGGAATCTTTTTGTCAAGGTGATGGCAAACCATCAGCATATCCAGGTGCTCATCCAGTGTGTTTACTGTATAAGGCATTGTAGGGTTGGTAGAGGACGGAAGTACATTTCCTGCTGCTGCCGCACGGATGATATCCGGTGCATGTCCGCCGCCTGCGCCTTCTGTATGATATGTATGGATGGTTCTTCCACCGATGGCAGCCAGGGTATCCTCCACGCAGCCTCCCTCGTTAAGGGTATCTGTGTGGATGGCAACCTGCACATCGTACTCATCTGCAACATTAAGGCAATGGTTGATAACTGCCGGAGTAGCACCCCAGTCCTCGTGGATCTTAAGTCCCATTGCACCTGCTTTTACCTGTTCAATAAGAGGAGCCTCATCAGAGCAGTTTCCTTTTCCAAGGAATCCAAGGTTCATTGGATATTCCTCTGCTGCTTTCAGCATCATTTTAAGGTTCCACGGTCCCGGAGTACAGGTTGTGGCATTGGTTCCGTCTGCTGGGCCTGTGCCGCCTCCGATCATGGTTGTGACACCGCTGTACAGAGCACAATCGATCTGCTGTGGGCTGATGAAATGGATATGTGTGTCAATACCGCCTGCTGTAACGATCAGTCCCTCTCCTGCCAGTGCCTCTGTAGATGCGCCTACGGTCATACCGGGTGTCACACCGTCCATAATATCCGGATTTCCTGCCTTGCCGATACCCACGATCTTTCCGTTTTTGATTCCGATATCTGCTTTGATGATTCCTGTTGTATCCACGATCAGGGCATTTGTGATGACCAGATCCAGGTCTCCGTCACGACTGCAGGTTTTTACAGACTGTCCCATTCCGTCACGGATAGTTTTGCCGCCGCCAAATTTTACCTCATCTCCGTAGGTTGTATAGTCCTTCTCAACTTCGATCACAAGGCTTGTATCTGCAAGCCTTACTTTATCACCGGTTGTTGGGCCATACATCATTGCATATTTTTCACCGGAAATTTTTACGCTCATTTGTGTCCCTCCTTATAAGAATCCCTTTAATGCTGCCTTTTCCATGGAGGCTTTTTTTGTGTCCTCTGCTGCTCTGGCTCTTGTCAGGTCATTGAGACCGAATACTCTCTTTCTTCCACCCAGCTCTGTAAGCTGAACCTCTTTTTCCTCGCCCGGTTCAAAACGTACTGAAGTACCGGAAGGAATATCCAGGTGATATCCATAAGCTGCCTCTCTGTCAAAAGAAAGACATTTATTTACTTCAAAAAAATGGAAATGTGATCCTACCTGCACAGGGCGGTCACCTTTGTTGGCAACCATGACCTTTACTGTTTTCTTCCCTTCATTTAATGTGATCTCTCTGTCTGCCGGGATGATCTCGCCAATCTTCATTGTCAATTCCTCCTTACTGAATGGGATTGTGTACTGTCACAAGCTTTGTTCCATCTGGAAAAGTTGCCTCTACCTGTACTTCGCCAAGCATATCGAAAACGCCCTCCATCACATCATCTTTTGTGAGGATCTTTGTTCCAAGCTGCATAAGCTCTACTACGGTTTTTCCATCACGTGCAAGCTCCAGAAGCTCAGAACTGATGTATGCCAGTGCTTCCACATAATTCAGCTTCAGTCCACGCTCTTTTCTCTCCTTTGCCAGATTTCCTGCCATATGGAGCATGAGTTTTTCCTGTTCCTTCGGGGTAAGTCTCATTGTTCCTCCTCCTTTGCCTGTAGTCCTTACTGATTTAGTCCAATAAAAAAACGCAGACAAAGGAACCGTTACGGACTCCATTGTCTGCGTCAATGAGTGGATTATATATTATTTTTTTTGAGAAGTCAAGCGTATCATTTCCAGTCTATACAATGCCGCACTTCCATTCCCCCGCCATTCATTGTATAATAAATTTACTGTACAAGATCCTGTTTTCCAGAAGAATGAAGGAATTACCTTATGCATGAATTAAACATTCCTGTAGGAATATCTGATTTTGAAAAAATCCGCCAGAACAATTATTACTATATAGATAAAACCGGATTGATTTCCCAGCTTATGAAAAACAGCTTTGCAGAAGTCACTCTGATCACCCGTCCCCATCGTTTTGGCAAAACTCTTGCCATGAGTATGCTGGAAAATTTTTTTGATATCCGGCGTGACAGCAAAGAAATATTTACCGGTCTGGAAATTTCAGAGGACACCAGCTTCTGCCGGAAATGGATGAACCAGTGGCCTGTTGCTTCTTTGTCTTTCAGACAGGTTGACGGGCTGAATTTTGAAAGTGCATATGAAATGTTTACCTCTGTTATCGCTGATCTGTTTCAGAAACATTCATATGTGTTAAACAGTGACAAACTCAGTAACTTTGACAAAACACAGTTTACCCGTTACATTCAGAGAACTGCTTCCCTCACAGAAACCAAAAACAGCCTTACATTCCTTACCAGGATCCTGAACAGTTATTATGGCAAACCTGTGATTCTTCTTATTGATGAGTACGATGTTCCTGTGGCAAAATCCAACACCCACGGGTATTACAGGGAAATGCTGGATCTTATGAAAGGTGTCATGCAGGCTTTAAAGGACAATATTTTTCTTCGCTTTGCCATTATAACCGGATGTCTCAAAATTGCAAAAGAAAGCATTTTTACCGGAACCAATAATTTCGTTTCTGATACGATTTCCTATTCCCGGCTGAATGAATACTTTGGTTTTTCCCAGGATGATGTAGACCGGCTTCTTAAGGATTCTGACTGTATGGAAAAAACTGACAGTTTCAAAGCCTGGTATGATGGATACCACTTCGGTGATTTTGATGTATACTGTCCCTGGGATGTAATGAATTATATCCGCGATCTTCAGTATGATTCCAATGCCAGACCATCCAGCTACTGGAAAAATACCAGCGATAATGCAATCATACGCTCTTTCATCGACTATGCCGGAAGCAATATTACAAAGAAACTGGAAAACCTGCTTTCCGGAGGATATATCATTCAGATGATCGACGAAGATCTTACCTATGATTATCTTCATTCTTCAGAAGATAACCTGTGGAGTATTCTTTATCTTACAGGATACCTTACCAGAGTGCGTGACAGAGATCTGGATGCTCCTCTGCCTGACAAAATGACCGCTCTCATGATTCCCAATGAGGAAATCCGGGAAATTTTTGAATCTACCATTATCAAATGGTTTGATGATACCGTCTCCACATGGAACCGACAGGCTCTTTTTGACGCCGTATGGACTGCTGACAACGAAACCCTTACCCGTGAAATGACCAGGCTTCTGCGCCAGACTATCAGTTATCATGATTACCGTGAAGATTTTTACCATGCTTTTCTGGCAGGTATTTTTGCTGGCGCAGGCTATATGGTAGAATCCAACAAGGAACACGGAGAAGACCGAAGTGACGTGATCGTCCACGACTCCGTAAACGACCGTGTGGCAATCTTTGAAGCAAAGTATTCCCGCTCCCTGAATGTCATGGATAGCGACTGTCGTAAAGCCCTCCAGCAGATCAACGAAAAACTGTACTCCAAAGAATTTGAAGATGATTACGATGAGATCCTGTGCTATGGCATCTCCTTTTTCAAAAAGAGGTGCCTGGTAAGGAAGAAATAGAAACAGCCAGATTGCGGCTGACCTTTATAAGGTGCTGTGATCTGGCTGTTTTTTATATTATTCAGTGAGCTGCACTCTCCGCAATTTCATCTATATCCCATGAAAGAGGAAATACGCCTACTTCTGTAAGGCTGTTCTCAAACTGGTTCCACTGTTCATCTGTAGTAATCTTTTTATCTATGGTATTTCCTTCCCCATCCATGGTGCTGTAGTCATATACCCGTTTATAATTTCCCTGTTCATCCTTTTCATCCAGAGACTGTTTTTTTACTATATACTGGCGTTTTACTCCACCTTTGATGTCATACACATAATAGGTCTGGCTGTCCGCAAGCCTGGTATTAACTACGATCTGACCATCTTCTGCCAGACTATACAGTTCACCGTTTCCACCATTCTGCCAGTTTACGATCGTACCCAGCATCTGAACCTGTCCATTCTTACAGGTGTATATATTATAGTGATACTTGTTGTCCTCATCTAAGCCTTTGGAAATCAGCTCACTGACTCCATCTCCGTCCAGATCATATACACTGTAATAAACATCTGTAAGATTCTGGATATCTGTAAGATATTTCTGTGACTGCATATACTGTTTATAAGCTTTACATTCCTTTCCTTTTGGAGATGAAAGATTTTTAAACTTCATCACCGGCAGACTGCTCAGGTCACTGGAAGTTTCATATTCCTTTTTTATATACTGACCATCCAATGATACAACCTGAAAATCCAGTTCTCCCATGCTGCAGTCAATTGCAATATAGCCTTTCTCTTTCCAGAAATAAACTGCCGAATCCGATGCAAAAGAAAAGAAAGGTGCATAAGGAAGGTGAAGAAATTTTTTCTTCTCTCTGCTATATTGGTAAATATCATATCTGTAAGAACCACCCTCACTTCCTTCAGATACATAACTGCGGATAATAATCTCATTTACGCCATCTGACTCCAGATCAACAATACAGTATGCCAGCGGATGTTCCTCGTTAAGATTGGATTTTTTTACCTGTTCCAGAAGTTTTTTACCTGGGGTCTTTTGGGGTTTTTCTCCGCTATCTTTTTTACTTTCTGTTTTTTTCTGCTCCTGGGAAGTATCTTTTTTCTGTTCTTCTTTCTCTGACTCTGATGTTGCCGGGGTTGTTTCTTCTTTTGCCTTCTTCTCTGTTTGCCTTGCTTTTTCCTTTGCCTTTTCTTCTGCAGTTTTGGCTTTTTTTCTTGCTTCCGGATAATTATGGTTAAGCATCCCGATCATCTTATAATAGATTGCCGCATCTTCATACTTTTCTTCTGAAAAATTTTTTTCTCCCAGACTGAACAGTCTATTTTCATCCGGAATTTCAACATCTTTAAAAAATACCTGACTGCCTTTATTTTTCTCTACTTTTTCTTCCACTGACCCACCATACTTGTAAGAAAGTTCCAGATATACACTCTCTGCTCCCATGGGAACCCATCCGGTTTCATTCTGTTCGTTTTTTACCTGTATCCAGACGATTCCATTGGACAGCCATACTTTGCATGGTGTGAGTACTTCCCCTGCATTTGCTGTATACGCTGTTTTTTTATCTCCGATTTTGGAATATACTTTTTTGTCCTGGGTTAACGTGTAGCTTTCTGAACTTTTTCCGGTAATATCTGCCAGATACTCATTTTGTTTCAGTTCATCTTTTGAATATATGTACGGAATTTCAAATGTAAATCCTTCTCCATAGGAAATAGAATCAAGATTAAAAGTAAACATCAGATCCTTTTCTTCTGAAACTTTCACACTAAAATAACTGTGACCGTAGTTGGGAATCAACTGTATATCATTGACCAGATCGTTCATATTCAAAAGTTCCTTGCAACTGGTATTTTCACATTCCAGAATTCCACAGTAATCTTCTGTATTCTCACAGTACATCCTCAGGTAGATCAGCAGCCTGTTATCCTTTACTGTAAATGCATGAATATCTGCATCTGTGGTTTTGCCTGTAGCTTCTTTTGTATAAACCTTGTTGCTGTCAGCATAAAATATTATGTTTGCATATCCGTTTCTGTCACTGATCGCATACGCATCTACATCTTCCTTTTCTTCATCTCCGTCAATATCTACAGAAACACTCCAGATAATGTCAGTATATGCATATCGAAAGTCCAGTCTTTCTCTGTCTTTTAAGTCTATAAATTTTTTATATTCAATAACAGAATCTTCTTCAAATTTTTCTTTATTCCATTTCAGTATCTGATAGTCTCCGGAATCATTTATATATGCTATCGCATTTCTGCCCGGAAACCAGTAGATATTACTGGATTCCACACTTTCAGATACCAGAAAGCCTAATCCCTGTACATCTGTGATACTTTGTGTTTTTGTGTTATATTCATAAGCATAATAATAAGCCTTACCATCAATGTCTTTCATTATCACAAGCTCGGGGATCTTATCTCCATTGATATCTTCTACTGCATATACAAAGTTTTCCAGACTAGATGCCAGATCCTTTAATATATCATCATAACAGTTAATTACTTTCACACGAAGAGGAACATCTTCAGGAAGTATACTATCAGAATCCAGCAAACAGCTTACAACTATATTTTTGTTTCTTTCTCTGCTGAGAAGTGGTGTATCGCCTTCACGTACCGTACCTTTGAAAGCATCTGCCACTGCCCAGGTATCGTCAACCGGAAAATTATCTATATTAATATCTTTCAGACTCCTGCAGCCCTCAAACATTTTCGATATACTTGGCGTTTCATCTGTATTAAAATCATTTACATTTACCTCTGTCAGTTTCTCACAGTTCAGGAACATTCCTTTCATGGTTTCAACATTTTCCGTATGAAAATTTTCCAGTCCTTCTATTGTTTCCAGATTTTTGCAGTCTGCAAACATATAGGCCATAGACGTTACCGCAATAGTATCAAAAGAAGTATTAAAACTGATTCTGGTAAGGTTTGTGCAGCACCGAAACAGACTTTTGGAATTCACATTTGCAATGACTCCCTCTTTAGACCCTATCATAAGATGTCCGTCCTCTATGTCTCCATCAAACCAGGCAGATACTGTTCCATCTTTATCTCTGGAAACGTCCCAGATATCGGAAGGTATATTTTCCGTTACATCCAGATCGCAAAATGTCACTTCCCGGATATCTTTTCTGGTTACACCCTCAATACCCAGAAAAGTGGCATCTTCTGAATATTCTTCTGATGGAAAATCCGTTTCTTCCGCATCTGCAAGCATACAGTAATGTGTTTCTTCTTCCGTCTGGTCTTGCTGCATCTCGGTATCTGCAGAATCCGTTGTCTCATATGTTTCTTTTTCATAAGGGTAATAAATATGTCCGTCGCTTTGTATGGTTCCATCATCTTCCAGTGTATATTCATGAGTCCCTGGTGGAATATCTTCTCCTATGTCTTCGTAAGCAGGCCAGTATCCTCTGCTGTAATTACAGGTCAGTATATTTCCGCTGATTGTATAATCTGTATATTCATAGCAGACAGTAGTTCCCAGTGTGCTGTAATACATTCTGTGATATCCCACAAAATTCCCCTTATCGTTTACAGTAAGTTCAAGTACTTCCGGGTTATCCAACTGTGTTCTGTCCGGTACATCACATAAATAAAATCCCAAAAAATCTTCAAGACTTTTATCCTCTGCTCCATAAACAGACACTGTTCCCACAACCAGCAGATATAGACCCAGTATTGTCAGAAAGCACAGCAGTTTCTTTCTCACCTTTTTTCTCTTCATCCTGTGTCCTCCATAATTTGTAATAAGAAAAAATCAGGAGAATATCATTTTGTTGCAATGTTGGATTCTCCTGATCTTTATATTGTTTTCCAGTAACTGTTTTATGCAGGTGTTACTTTAATATTCTTTTGGTTCTGGCTGTCTGGTTTTTGATGAGACTTATTTTGTCCTGTGACGAGAATGAATATGTTGTTGAAATTCTATGGGAATTACTATAAAAATTTATGTATCTGTCCGTTGAGATGGCTTTTCCATTATAGTACCAGTTTCCGTTCATAAGATCACCTTTCCAGACAAATTTATGTACCAGACCTATTTTTCCGTTGCCTTTTGCACCATAATAATAATCTTTCGGCATATTGATCAGATTCAGATAATATTTCCCCCCATATTTCACAATTGAAAAGCTGCCAAAAATCGGACTGTTATTTCCTGTCCATGAATACATGGAAACAACTCTCTGAGCTTTTTTTCCGTTATATGTCCACAGTTCTACATAATATTTTACTTTGTCTGTATCGTATTTTTCTTTCTGGTATGCAAGAACAAGCTCTTCAACTCCGTCTTTGTTAAAATCCAGCAATCTTGCAAAACATAATCCCTGCCAGTATTGCACTCCATGATAACAGATTTTTGCTTTACCATATTTCTTTTCGTACTGTGCGATCAGCCTCTTATAAGCCTTCCTCGCTGCTGCCTTTTTCTTCGCTGATGCTGACGCAGATGCAGATGCCTGGACATTCTCTTCAAACCGCTCTGTTTCCGCATAAACATTTGCAGAAAATGCTACGATCAGCATTAGAATCAATGAAAATATAAATGTTTTTTTCTTCATATGCCATGCCTCCTTTATGTATTCAGAGTATCATGTAAAAAATCAGTTTTCAACTGTTTTATTTATGGATTAATCTCTAACAAACATCAGTTTAGACCCGCTATCTTAAAGTGTCCGGATTCGGAGGCTAAGCTATCTAAATACCTCAAAAATATCCTGTGCATTTTCCATATATTTATTATATGTCCTGAAAAATGTATTTTTTGAACAGTTTTTATTTCTTATCTGATAAATTGGAACTCGATATGCAGTACTTGTTGTATGAAAATAATTGATAACTTCTTTAAACTTTCCATTTTTCAAAACATATGTACGGCAAATATTTTCAGACGATGTTCCATGTTTTATGGTAATATAATTACCCTTAAAATAGCATCCTCGTGTATAGCTGCTGTATATTAATGGTGTCACTTTTCCTTTATAGTAAGTAAAAAAAGCAATTTGCGGATAATTACATAAAATAAGCTCTTTCACACCATCATGGTTGATATCAACTAAACCACAATCAGCAAAATCTCTTTTGTATATCTTATATATTTTATTATCTACATCCCGTCGTACTGCGTATGCTTTATCCGGTGATTTTAATACTTTCTGATACCAGTCACCTCTTACTCTTATTTTACAGCTCTTTTTTATTCCACTTGCTGAAGCTGTAATGGTAACTGTTCCAGGTCTTTTTGCGACAACTGTTCCATTTTTAACTGTCGCAACTTTAGTATTACTGGATTTCCATACGATTTTTTTCGATTTACCCTTAACAGCAGCCTTAATTGAGGTACTTTCTGTCACATACATCGAAACCTGTGATTTATTTAATGTCAATTTATTCTTTCCAGTACCAGCCTGAACCGGTACTGAAATAATAAAAATTAAAATACTGATAAATAACAATAACTTTATATTCTTTTTCATAGAATCTCTCCTATCGTTTTCTTATGTATACGGATCTTACATAAGAATTTCTGCCAAAAGCATATTCACCATCATTATATACTGTATACGGGCAGACCCTTATATAATATCGTTTGCCTTTTGCAAGTTTTGTTAATGTTTTGGTTCTTCTTGGATAATAAACTGTTTTAACACCTTTGCGAAAACGATAATCTGTGGAATACTGAATTCTGTAACCAATTGCATTTTTTGCTGCCTTGCAGACAACCGTTGCCTGACCTGGTTTTTTACATTTCAGAGATGTAATACTTCCACGGGGGAAAGTGATCAGTGGTTCTGCATCAATACAAAAATTAAATGTATGATATGTTCTTAGCTTAAAATAATAAGTTCCTGCATTTAATGTTCTGTAAATATATAAATTTGAAATATCCTTTACTTCATTATGTGACCAGTCTATGTTTGCTCCATAAAAAACACGTCTTCCAGAAGAATTATACAATTCTATATAATCAAAAGAAACATCTCCATACATAAGCATATTAAATGTAACATGTGACTTTTTTGAAAGAGTAAATCGATAACAATCCTCATTCCAACTCTCACCCCAATACGTTTCTCCCATTGTATAGTCCATAGCCTCGCTCTCCATAGACGCATACACCGGCTCCGGATTGTACCCTACAATACACATTACAGCCACCAAAAAGATGGCACTGACCTTAGCTAACCATTTCTTCATAATCCTGTTCCTCCCTTTTTCACGGCAGTTTCTGAAAATATTCATTTCATACCACCTTTTGACAAAATTTTACTATTACGTCATACCCCTCTCAATATGTGGCATCCGTTGTGGGCAACAATTTTTCTTTCCATTGCCAATTTTCACCATATATATTATAATTTCTACAACACTATCAACCAAAGGAGACCTGAATTTATGTCCGAATTTTCCACACAGCTTTCCCGGGTTATCCACTCGCGGAATATTAATGTCTATTCCATGTCAAAATACTGTGGGATGGATCGTTCTTCTATGTACAAGATCATCAGTGGCAAACGCTCGCCTTCCAGTATGGAACTGGTTAACCGGATATCGGATTTTCTTCATCTGACGCCACTGGAGCATCAGGAATTTGTCAAGGCATACCGCATTACCAGTATCGGAGAAGATATTTATTACCGCAGGAAAGATGTGCAGAATTTCCTTATGCATTTTCCTGACAGCTTCTCACTTAACCAGGATAGTTCTGCCATTTTTGAGACTTCTGAGGATTCTCTTTCCTGTATTGATACTCCATGTATCAGCCTGCAGAATCAGTTTGACGTCAACCGTATTATGAAAAAAATCTTCAACAGCGAATCTCACAAACCACAGGGAAAGATTGCCCTTTTTCTCCAGCCGGAATATGATTTTCTTTTCCGTCTTCTGGAAAATATGGATATTCCTGAGACACTTAATATTCAGCACATTATGTGCCTTCACAATACAGACGCTCTTACCCCCCCCGCAGACAAACGGCATGATACTTTAGCATATCTTAAAACAATTTTTCCTTTATATATCAAAAACCTGAATTATCAGGCTTACTATTTCTATGATAATATTCCGGCTCATTTTTATAACATGAACCTGATGCCCTGTCTGATCCTGACTTCTCAGTATGCCATGACACTTTCATCAGATTTTCAGTATGGAATTTTTTACAGTGAATCTTCAGTAGTTTCTTTATTATGGGGAATTTTTCATAATGATCTTGCTACATGTTCTCCACTTTTTAATGTAATTCGCCTTATGCCAGAAAACATAAACAGTCTTACTCAGATGACACTATCCACAGCCTGTGCACCTGTAAATTATCTTCTGCAGCCTGAGGCATGCTTTACACCATTTATTTCCAGGGAAATTACGGAGCATGTACTTTATCCCGGTCTGCCTCATCGTCAGCAGTTTCTGGATATGATCACGGAGTATTTTGCAGAAATTCGCAAAATCATGCTGGATAATCCCACATATATTTATTTTACTGACAGAGGAGTTTCCCGGTTTGCCCGAACCGGAACTTTGAAAGAAATTCCGGATGGATTTGCCACAGCATTTTCTCCTGATGACCGCAGGCAGATTCTGAGGGATTTTCTCCCCTACTGTATGAACGGAAAATACAGAATGATCAAACCTCCTCTGGATCAGTTTCCACTTAATCTCCATCTATGCATCAACGAACAGACTGGATTTATGGCATTTGAAAACGCAGCCGGAGAGACTATGTATCTTATTATCAACGAAACAGGTTTTCTCAATCTCTTCATTGATTACATTGAAAGCCTGGATACCAAAGAAAACATCTTTCTGTATACTCCGGAAGAAACAACTCAGTTTATAAAACAGATCATTGATAAACTCTGATATTTTTGTATAAAAAATCAGGAGAAACCATTTCTGTTTTTACGGTTTCTCCTGATTTTAATACTTACATGATCAGCACTTTTTTTCCTTCAAATGCAAATCCATAATTCCGGATCCTTTCTTTTGAAATTCCCATTTTCAGAAGTTCTGTATCATACTGTTTTTCTTCTATCTGTTTCAATGCTGCCCGGGCAGTTTCTTCCAGAGTGGTTTCCTCCTGTGGATCATGCACCTTAAATTCAAGTACTATGGATGGATCTTCTTTGTTCAGCGGAACCAGCATCACATCGTATCTGCCATACCCGCTTTCCCTGTTGGATTTCACTGTATAGCGTTCCCTGAGATCAACCAGAAGCCCCAGCACAAAACCATGGTAGAATCTTTCCGGTTCAGTTTTTCCTGACGGATGAGTACCTGTGTCAAAGCTGCTGAATGTTGCAAGTGCAACATCATTCATATATACATTCATTTCTTTTTTGTTTCCGTTAAGAAGCGCAGCTATAAAATCGTTATATCCACAGGATGACAAAGCAAACCATCCCTGGAACATGTTACAGAACATACTCATGGTTTCCAGATTTGTAACCTTAAGGTGATACCAGGGGGTCAGAAGAATTCCCCGATATTCCACCTGTTCTACTTTCAGATACCCCGCGGCAACCAGCAGGCTCCAGATTGCGTTTCTGTCACGCTCCAGTTGCTCAAATACGATCTGCTCATCAAAGCTCACTGTAATCTCTTTTTCATTTAACAGCTCTTCCATCTTTTCTTTTATGTCAGGAGATGCTGTCCGGATCAGTCTGTTTACCAGTCCGTTGGAGCTGGTAGATGCCCAGTATGCACTGAATTTTCTTTTATCCAGGTAATTGGTGATAGACCAGGGATTATAGATATCTCTGCTGTTTCCAAAAGTAAATCCATCATACCAGAGTTTTACTTCTTCTTTTTTATCCCCAAGCCCAAATACTTCCAGTGTTTCCGAAACTTCTTTCTGGGTGAATCCAAAGTAGTCTGAATACTGTTCCGACGTTGTTGTTATTACATTAAGGTTATTCAGATCCGAAAATATGGATTCCTTGGAAACTCTGGTAATCCCCGTCATCATGGCTCTTTCCATATATGGATTGGTTTCAAAAGTAGAATTAAACAGACTTCTGATAAAGGATGTCAGCTCATCCCAGAAGCCATACATATAAGCTTCCTGCATAGGTGTATCATATTCATCCAGAAGAATGATCACTTTTTTTCCATAATACCGCATCATACAGGATGACAAGATTTTAAGCGATCTGGATATAACCTCATTGGTGATCTTTTTTTCAGTAAACGGATTATTTGTATATTCGTCCAGTACCTGAAATAATTCTTTTTCTCCATCTGTAAGAAGATCACTCTGCAAAAGATATCTGTGAGTCTGATATGCCTCATTGACCACTGCTGCAATACCATTTCGGCAATCCTCGTAATTATCCGCCTTCACATCTGCAAAGGACAAATATATTACCGGCCAGGTTCCCTGCAAAGCCCGGTATTTCTCTTCGTCCCAAATGGATAATCCTTCAAACAATTTCCCTTTTCCTGCATATTGACTGGAAAAAAAGCATTTGAGCATATCCATATTTAAAGTCTTGCCAAAACGCCTGGGGCGGGTGATCAACGTAACGTCGTCCCCTGACTCCCACCATTCCCGGATGAAATCAGTTTTATCAATATATAAGTAATCGCCTAACCGTAATTGTTCAAAATCCTGCTTTCCGATACTTACAATTTTTTTCATGCGTTTACTTCATTCCTCCTGATTCCATAACTGCCTCTGTTTCTTTTTGAACAGTCGATTTACGAGTTTATATATCCAGAGTACCATGGTGGGGGAAAATCTGCAACTGCTTTGACAATAAGTATTATTCTATTGAAAATATATGATTCATTAGTCAACTGTAATTCTGTTATTTGTAATATTTCATGATATATCCTTTTCTGTTGTTGGTAAGATAATTATACTTTTTTCTATATGTAGAAAAACTGATTTTTTTATCATTATATCGTGCACTGTTATCGGTAGCTGTCATCCAGATTGTATTTTTACGGGTATACAGTTTTCCGTTTGAGTATTTGCAAAACAGATGGTCATCATATCCATGTGATAATCCCATATCTATCCTGCTTCTGTTTTTAAAAATGCGGACAAAATTGTCATGACACAGTGGATTTACATTGGTATGATCCAGGACAGTAATTACTTTTCCTTTTTTTATTGTATAAATAGTCGTGGATTCTCCATATCCGGAACTCACTGCTGTATTGCGATCTACTCCATATCCATAACGCATGATCAGTTCATCTGTTCCATTTTTATCAATATCCACAAACAGATATAAGACTTTTGGGGTTCTGGTTGAAAGTCCGACACTGTTTCTCTTATAAGAAGCTTTAACTTTTCTGGCATAATTTTTCATCGTCTTTTTGTACAGTCTGTGCTGTGCGGATTTGCTCATAGCCTGGACCGTACAAGGTGAACTGACAGACACTGTACCCAAAACTGCCAGCATAATAATCAGCGCCAGAAAAACTTTGTTACCTTTTACTCTTTTCATATGTCTCTCTCCTTTATCACTAAATATGGAAAAATTTTATTACTTCTTTTCCATGCCTGCAATATGTGGCAACAAATGCGGCTTTCATTTTACTGAGATTTTTGAAAATCTTTATTCTGACCATAACCCCAAAAAGGCAACTGTCCAGCCTGTTTTTCACATTCTGAACAGTTGCCAAAAGTCTTTATACTAATCCGCTGATTACAGATGTAGGATCAATCCTCACTCCATTTTTTCTTAATTCAAAATGAAGATGTACTCCACTTGCATTTCCGGTGCTTCCTATGTAGCCTATGATTTCTCCCTTTCTTACATGTCTTGTTGTCAACACATAGCTTCCTGCTGATCCGCTTACCTGTCTCGTTCTGTAGCTTGGAATTATCTGATTTACATCCCTGAAGGAATTCAAATGACAGTATTTTGCTGTGTATCCACCGCTGTCTGATGTAAATTCAATATAGTTTCCATAGCTGGTGAGATTTTTAACTCCTGAAAAAGTCCTATATGCCTGTTTGCATCTGATCGTTCCATCTGCTATGGCATATACCGGAGTTCCTCTGTAAACTCCTCGATTAATGTCATGATAGCCATACCATTTACCATCATTTGTTTTTCTGTTGAATTTTGCACCGCTCGGAACCGGTGATGTCAGTCCGTTTCCTGAACTATTGTTACTGTTATTGTTACTATTATTATTCTGACTTACAGATACACCTGTCAGTCTCCATTTCTGAGCATTGGAACCATTTCCACTGTAAACCCATACATTATTTCCATTTCGTACAGTTCCATTCTGCACATCCAGATAGCACCCATTGGCATTTACAATATAATAATACCCGTTTCCCGCATTTATAAATCTCCATTTCTGCGCATTCGTATTGTTACTTTCCCAGATCTGTACATTGGTTCCGCTTGCAGATCCTCCTCCGCTTACATCCAGAGGCTTTCCGGAATTCACATCCGTAATCCTGTAATATCCATTTCCAACGCTGGTAATTCTCCATTTTTCATTATTTGTGTCATGGTATGGATATATCTCTACGTTTCCTCCGTTAAATGTAGCATAATTATTTACATCCAGCGCATAACCTGTATTCAGTGCTGTTGTTATTTTATAGGTTCCTTCTGATATATTCACATATCCCGCATTGCTGTATCCTGACAGATACCGGTTTGCATTGGCTTCTGTGATCCATGCGATCTTATATCCTCCTGAAATCGGATATACCACTCTTACATACCCTCTCCAGGTTTCATACACTCGCACCTGGTCGTTCCTGCTGATGGAACCGTAACCGTATCTGGTTGATGCAAATTTGTATGTAGGTATCTTTGCAGTAGCATATCTGATACTGCAGGAAGTTGCGGATGTGAACACTCCCATTATTGTCCAGCGTTCTTTTCTTCCTGAGCTGGTCGGATATGTGATACGAACATTGTTGTATCCTCCGCTGGTTCCTGTGATATAGCACTCATCTGTCTGTGCACTGACATATTCCCTTGAATTTCTGCTGGAACATGATTCATTGTAATACACATTTACACGTTTTCTGCTGACGTCATGGACACGGTAGCAATATCCTTTGATCACACATGATCTGCTTACCCCCGGAAAAATATTGGAGGAACCCGCATATACATTTAAACAGTAGTTACTTCCGAGTCCTGTTATCAACATAACTGCAATAATAATACGTGCTAATATTTTTTTCATATAAATCCCTCCTGTCAGTCATTAAAACCTTTGAACTTATAGCATCCATAATTTTTTATAGTCCCATAAGAATAAACATTATAAGAACATTTGGAATCATTTGAATCAGCTTCAAAAACTGCATATTTTCCATTACTACGTCCAACATACATCATCACATGTCCTTTTTTCAGAAAAATATCACCTGGTTTTATCTGACTTAAGGATATTTTTCTGTAACTTGATGATTTTAGCATCTCCGAAGTACACATATATGAAAGTCCATAAGATGGAACTGCCGACCTTAACGCCGTATATACAAAATAACTACAGTCTATTCCATGTGCTGTTGTCTTTTTACCATGACTGTAATATGTACCTGTCATTTTGCCTGTAGTAAGTGAATTCAGATTATTCTTCCATATTATGTCATCCCATGAATTACCTTTCATAGAATACGGAACTCCTGTATATGTTTTTCCTTTTATAAATTTTTTACTCTGAGTTCCGTCTGTCGATTTAACAGTATTATAAGAACCACCCTGACTGCACCATGTCGGAAAATCTGCCGGTGCTTTCCAACGAATAGTTACCATATTTTTAGCTTTGTTCAGTGCAATAATTCTCTGATTACTTAAACCAATATTGTCATATCTTACGCCTGTGTAAGGTGCATATGTTGTATCATTACTATTGTTACTACCGCTATTATTCTGGCCTACAGTTACACCTGTCAGTCTCCATTTCTGAGCATTGGAACCATTTCCACTGTAAACCCATACATTATTTCCATTTTGTACAGTTCCGTTCTGCACATCCAGATAGCAGCCATTGGCATTTACAATATAATAATACCCGTTTCCCGCATTTATAAATCTCCATTTCTGCGCATTCGTATTGTTACCTTCCCAGATCTGTACATTGGTTCCACTTGCAGATCCTCCTCCGCTTACATCCAGAAGCTTTCCTGAATTCACATCCGTAATCCTGTAATATCCATTTCCAACGCTGGTAATTCTCCACTTTTCATTATTTGTGTCATGGTATGGATATATCTCTACGTTTCCTCCGTTAAATGTAGCATAATTATTTACATCCAGCGCATAACCTGTATTCAGTGCTGTTGTTATTTTATAGGTTCCTTCTGATATATTCACATATCCCGCATTGCTGTATCCTGACAGATACCGGTTTGCATTGGCTTCTGTGATCCATGCGATCTTATATCCTCCTGAAATCGGATATACCACTCTTACATACCCTCTCCAGGTTTCATACACTCGCACCTGGTCGTTCCTGCTGATGGAACCGTAACCGTATCTGGTTGATGCAAATTTGTATGTAGGTATCTTTGCAGTAGCATATCTGATACTGCAGGAAGTTGCGGATGTGAACACTCCCATTATTGTCCAGCGTTCTTTTCTTCCTGAGCTGGTCGGATATGTGATACGAACATTGTTGTATCCTCCGCTGGTTCCTGTGATATAGCACTCATCTGTCTGTGCACTGACATATTCCCTTGAATTTCTGCTGGAACATGATTCATTGTAATACACATTTACACGTTTTCTGCTGACGTCATGGACACGGTAGCAATATCCTTTGATCACACATGATCTGCTTACCCCCGGAAAAATATTGGAGGAACCCGCATATACAGCAGTATTAAACGTCAGAATCAAACTTATAGTCAGTATCCACATTGTCAATAACCTAATAAAATATTTCTTCATCTTTTCTCCTTTCCCTGTAAAACTACTCGTTTACAGATCAATTAGTTCCCGTTACACTTTCCCTCCTCTTTTTTATTTTTTATACCACCATCATAGCAAACCAAATTTATTCTTTTGTTCTGCAAAATTGAATATGAAAAAATTTTATTACTTCTTTTCCATGCCTGCAATATGTGGCAACAAATGCGGCTCTTATTTCCTTCTCAAGTATAAAAAAATACCCGAACCTGGTCTTTCATAACCACATTCAGGTATCTTTTCATCTTTATCTGTTTTTCACATTCTCTGCCACTGTGCCAAGAAGTGTTCCTACATCCACAGGTTTCATTATATGCCCGTTCATGCCGGCTCTGAAAGCAGCTTTGCGGTCTTCTTCAAAGGCATTGGCGGTCATGGCGATAATGGGGATCTGGTGCCGGGTATCCGGAAGTGCCCGAATCCTTCTGGTGGCTTCATAGCCATCCATATTGGGCATCTGGATATCCATAAGGATAAGATCATAATAATCTGCAGGAGCAGCTTTTACCATGGAAAGGGCAATCTCACCGTCAGATGCTGTTTCCACCTTAAGTTTTGCATCTTTAAGTAAAGTTGTGGCAATCTCCGCATTAAGAGCATTATCCTCCACAAGAAGGATCCGCCTTCCATTCAGACGTAACATATCCGGATGCTCTGGCTCCTGCTTCTCTTTTCTGATCTCCGCTTTTTCCGTCAGCTTATGGGTAAGTACCATGACGATCCTGGTACCCTTTCCCGGTTTGCTTGTAACAGAAATTTCTCCCTTCATCATATCTACCAGGGATTTCACAATAGGCAATCCAAGACCGGTTCCGATAATGCCACTCTGGGAAGAATTTTTTTCTCTGGAAAAAGCCTCAAACAGGTGCGGCAGATACTCCGGACTGATCCCGATCCCATTGTCTGTAATCACAGTCCGATAGGATGCGTAACCTTGCTTTTTACAGGGAATCTCATCCACATCCAGCATAACTTTTCCGTTTACAGGCGTATATTTCACTGCATTGCTTAAAAGATTAAGAAATATCTCCCGGACCTTCAGTGAATCGCACAGCACACTGTGATGCTCAATATTTATATGCTTGATAAACGCTATCTGCTTCTCATTGATGATTCCCTCCATGATCACATCCAGAGTATTATCCAGTTCCTCAAGGTTAAACGGCTGTTCATTTAAAGTTTCCTTGCCGCTTTCGATCCTCGCCATCTCCAGCACATTGTTGATAAGGGACAAAAGGATCTGACTGGCATCCCTCAGCTTACGAAGATAATCTGTTGTCTTCTCTTTTTCGCCCCAGTGTTTATCCATCAGCTCCGCATAACCTATGATAGCGTTCATAGGCGTCCTGAGGTCATGGGACATACTGAAAAGAAATGCGGTCTTGGCCCTGCTTCCCTCCTCTGCACGTTCCAGTGCTTTTTTGAGGACGATCATATTGGATATATCGAGAAACGTGGTTACTACTGCCCGTTCTCCCTCCGGTGTAAGGACGACCTTTGTCTTGGCAAGAATATGGCACTCGTTATCTTTTCCCTTATTAATGATACATTCATACTCAACCAGTGCATCACTGTAACGAAGCTCCTTCAGTTTCTCAACGGTAGTTGCATCCGGATAATAGAGTTGGGAAATTGTCTCGCCCAGTCTTTTCTGTATGTCTTCAATATTCTTAAATCCATATATTCTCAGAGCTTCCGCATTCATATGGATAAGCCTGTGCCCGGGAAATGTATACGCCATCAGTCCACAGTTCTGGATATCAAGAAGATTTTTGTAATAATCCTGTTGAAGTACATGTTCCTTACGCAGAGCACTATTCAGTTCTGCCAGTCGCTGCTCTGCCTGCCTGTCTTTTTCCAGACGAATGGTTTCGGAAATATCCTGATGCGTTCCGCTGATGCATATGACAGAACCGGAAGACGGTTCTGTTTCCCCTCCGCATCGGGCATACCTTTCACCTGACACCGGATGAATATAACGGTAAACGATCTCCGTACGTTCCACAGTCAGTTTCTTTGAATATTCCAGAAACAGATCCATATCATCCTCATGGATATGTCTCCTGTGAAAATCGAACCGTTCCTCCGGTGTAATTCCCTCCGGCACTCCAAGCAGCTCATCCATAACCGGGTCCGCATAAAAACGCGGATGATTTCCTTCTTCAAATTCAATTTTCCAGACACCGATCCTTGATATTTTCAGGATTTCCCTGATATTCTGGCTGTTTAAAAAATCCATGGGATACTTCTCTCACTTTTCTTCTGATCTCTGTACAGAAAATTCTCTGCCTGATCAGATATCTTTATAATACGCCGGTGACAAAATATCATATTCCTTACATGAGCATCCGTCTCTGTAGCTGTCACAGCAGTCGCAGCTTGAACAGTACATATGTGTATCCGGAATGTAAAACAGACCGCCATATCTTGCGGATGTTCTTTGATTTTTTGATTTTTTCTTGCTGTTATCATAGTACGCCCCGTTGGGGATCAGCAGGTTTTCCGGAGAAAAATCCCTGAAGTCAAAATAGTGGGATTCTGTCCCATGATGCGGCACCTTGACACACCAGTAATGCTCATGAAGTGGCAGCTTTCCGTCATAATCATCCCGGATCCTCTGAAGGTATGCAGGCTGTACATCTCCGGTAAAAAGCATGTTCAGTTCTCCGTCTCTGGTATTGTGAAACGCAAGGCTGATCTTATGGCGAAATTCACGGAGTGCCGTTCCTTCCAGCTCCGCAGTCTCCAGAAGTGCCTGGAATTCCGGTGTTGCCTGAAGTTTGCGGAAACGTTTTTCCAGGGACGCCGGTGTGATACTGCGACGGCGTTTTGTTCCTGCTGCTTCCTGAGTCTGTTCTTCCTCATTCTCCTCACCGGGTACCTTGCCGTCATTCTCTTCCTTTTCTGTCATCTTCATAAAGATCCTGCGCACTTCCTCCCCAATATCCACAAGCTCTGTCACTGCTTTTTCGTGAATTTCAAGAAGGGGCATAAAAACCTCCTCTGTTTCCCGGTAGACAACATCTGTATCCGGCCAGAGTGCTGTATATTTTTCCTCAAACTGACTGCCTCTTGAAAGAAGCTCAATCTCAACATTTCTGGTACACAGAGCATCTGCCAGCGCAAGAAGACTTAAACGCCGTCCCGGAAGGCTGGCTTTTTTGGTTACGTCTGCAAGGAGCAGAAGTGCCAGTGTATATTTCATCTCTGCCCGGGAAAAGACATCCGGCAGGTAGATCTTTCCAAACTCATAGGCATCGCTCCTGTAACGCATCATGTAAAGCAGGCCGGATACATGATCCGGATGGAAATGTGTCAGAAGAAGATTTTTTTTGCTGATGGTTGTAAGATCTGAGATGATCACATCAAAAACTTCCCGTCTGGGATGTCCCTCGATCTTGCTGTTGGCTGCTCCGAAGTCCACAAGCAGGCTGCTCTTCCGGTCACGAATACAGAAACAGTCTCCGAATCCTACATTGTACATTCGTATTCTCATTTGTTCATCCTCAGTCTTTCTCAGAACCAGATCTGCATGTCGTGCCATACAGCTCCGCCATGGTCTGAATCAGCAACGCCCAGAAATTTAAGGCCATGACTTTCATAGAAGGGAATGAGACGTTCCTTGCAGGTAAGGATCAGTGCCTTTTTTCCACGCTCTTTTGCAAGATTCTTAAAGTATTCCACAAGTTCTCCGGCAATTCCCTGATGACGGTACTCCGGGATAACGTTAAGGCCAAATACAGTCTGGATATCCCCGTCTTTTTTGTGGAGCGTGATATCGTGATAAAATTCGTCCGGAAGTACAGGTTTGTCTGTGGTTCCTCCATTGATAAATCCTACGATCATACCATCCTTCACAGCTACCACAAAATTCTCCGGAAATGTTTCCATTCGTTTCAGTACGTCCTCACGGCTTGCTGCCTCCGCAGGCGGGAAACAGATTGCCTCGATCTGAGCCAGCCGTTCTGCTTCCTCCGGTTTCGCCAGCCTGATCTCTAAATTTTCTGCCATTTATATTCCTCCAGAACTTCTCTCTTATTCTTTATATACCGCTGTCCCGGTTATAACTCTTTCTTAATTATATCGGCTGAATTTAGATGCGTCAATGTATAACCTGAGGCTTTTCCCTTCAAAAATATCTCACTGTGGTGTCTCAGCCACTGTGAATAAGCAGGAAGAAGCCCCCAGTGATCACACTACTGAGAGCTTCATTCTTTCGCCTTTGCCACACTTATTCTTTCTTTCGCCTGTTGGCATTATAGCATATGCTTTCAGGCAAAGTAATATACTTCTCACTGAAAATTAATTTCAACGCCTCACAACACTGACTCGATCAATCTCTCCGTATACTCCGTCTTAGGCCTCTCAATGATCTCCTCAGGTGTTCCTTCTTCCTCTACATGTCCGTCGTGCATCACGATCACCCGGTCGCAGAACATCTGGACAAGGGCCAGATCATGGCAGATAAAAATAAACGCCAGATTCTTTTCTTTTTTCAGCTTTATGAGAAGCTCCATAATCTGTTTCTGCACAGTCACATCAAGAGCACTGGTGGCTTCATCACAGATCAGGATTTTCGGTTCCACAGCCAAAGCTCTTGCAATAGCTGCTCTCTGACATTCCCCGCCACTGACCTGATGAGGATAACGGTCTGCATAAGCTGCACTCAGTCCATATTTGATAAGAAGCTTTTCCACACGTTTCCTGGTTTCTTTCTTACTTATCCCCATATTCCGGAGACTTTCCCCGATTCCATCCCCAAGTGTACATCTTGGATCAAAGGATTCTCCCGGGGTCTGGAATACCATCTGGATCTCTCTGTACGTTTCCCGCAGTTCTTTTCCCTTTACCTGCGTGATATTTTTTCCCAGAAGAAAAATCTCTCCACCGGTCAGTTCCGTCAGATGAGTGATCATCTTTGCAACCGTACTTTTTCCTGATCCGGACTCACCTACAATTCCCAGACATTCTCCCTGTTTCAGAAAAAAGCTCACATCTTCCACGGCTGTAATGGATTTTTTCCCTGATACAAAATTCTTTTTTAAATGACGTACTTCCAGTATATATTCTGCCACTTCTTCTCTCCATTCCTTGTTTCAGCCTGCACAAATGCTCTCCTGCCTGCCTCTGTTCAGACGCGGCACAGAATTCATAAGCTCTTTTGTATAAGGATCCTGCGGATCGTCCAGTATCTGCCTGGTATCTCCGTATTCCATCACTTTGCCGTTCTTCAGCACCAGAACCTTATCTGCCATTTTTCCAACTACTCCGATGTTATGAGTGACAATAATCATGGCTGTATGATATTCCTGACGCAGAAGCAGCATTTCCTCAACAACCTGTTTCTGCACGATCACATCAAGGGCACTGGTCGGCTCATCTGCAAGCAGGAGAGATGGATGCTGCAGCATGGAAATACAGATCCCCACACGCTGGTTCATTCCCCCGGACAGTTCAAAAGGATAACTCTTCAGGACACGCCTGCCATCCTTCAGCCCGATCTTTTCCATCATTTCTATTGCACGTTCTTCACATTCCCTGGGGCTGATCTTTTCATGCTCCCGCATACTTTCGTAAATCTGATCACCAACTGTACGGATCGGGCAAAGCGCAGCACCGGAATCCTGAAAAACCATGGCGATCTCCGGTCCCAGAAGTGTTCGGAGTTCTTTTTCCGGCATATCCACTACATTCCTTCCCCTGTACCAGATATCACCCTCCGTAACCATGCCTTCATTTCCCAGAAGTCCCATAACAGCCTTAATGATAGTACTTTTTCCACTTCCGGATTCACCTACCACCCCAAGGATCTCTCCTTTATTCAGTTCCAGATTTATATCCTGAACAACAGGTTCTCCATTATAACAGATCGTCACATGATCAAGTTTCAGCAATGCTTCCATGTTAAAATCTCCCAGCCGTTATTTCACTTCCAGATCTGCCGTGATCTCATAATAATCACATGGATGCGCAGTCAGCCCTGACACATTTGATCTTGATACCAGTCCCATATTCAGATGAGATACAAAGAAATACGCATCATCATCAAGAATCATCTGCTGTGCTTCGATGGCAAGCTTTCCTCTCTCATCTGCGTCAAAGGTCTCATGCATTTTTGCTACGATATCATCCAGACCGGAGTTACTGTATTTGCCATAATTCTTTGCTGCCCCGGATACAACTGTGCTTGTAAAAAAGTACTCCGGATCACCGGTGGGTGCAGTTGTAAGAGAACTTACATATACGTCAAAATCTCCATTTTTCGCATAGGTTGCATGATCTGCCGTATTATTTACATTTACCTCAATTCCAATATCCTTTAAAGTGGACTGTGCATATTCAGCAAGCTTCGGCTGTTCCAGACGTGTCGGATAAGTCAGCCATGTGACAGAGAGTTTTTTTCCATCCTTATCTGCATATCCATCACCATCTGTATCCTTCCATCCGGATTCCTCAAGAAGTTTTTTTGCTCCTTCCGGATCATAGGACGGTGCTTTCACTGCACCATTTCCGTAAGAAAAGCTGCCCGGAAAAGCTCCCACGGCTGGAACACCACGATTCTCCATGATCACGCTGCAGAAGCCTTCCTTATCAATACCCATCTCAATAGCTTCCCTTACATTCTTATCCTGCATCAGTTCAGATTCCATATTAAACTGGCCGAAAAAGCAGCGGCTTGTTGCAACAGAACTGATCTGATAATCAGGATTTCCGTCAAATAAAGCATAATTGTCATACTGAAGCCCGTAAGTTCCCTGGATATCTCCTGTCTGCAGAGCTGCTGTCAGTGCACTTCCGTCAGAAAAAGATTTCACGATCACATTATCAGTCTTTACTTCTCCGCCCCAGTAGTTTTCATTCTTCACCAGCTTGATTTCTGTAGGGGAAACCTCTGTTGCAATAAAAGGACCTGTACCTGCAACATTGGCAGAACCGCCTTCTCCCTGCACACCATAATCCATATCTATGATAGCCCCATATGGATCTCCAAGATAATTGATGATCGCAGGACATGCTTCTGTTGTATGGATCGTTACCGTCATTCCGTCTGCCTCGATCTTGTCAATCTTCATATCTGACGGTGCCCGGTCGTGATTCGCGATCAGATCATCCAGACATTCTTTAACTGCTTCTCCGTCCATATCTCTGCCGCTGGAAAATTTCACGCCATCACGAAGCGTAATTTTCACAGTATTATCATCTGTAAATTCATAATCTGTAGCAAGCCACGGCTCGATCTCCATGTTGTCATTATATTTAAACAAGGTCTCCCCTACACCATAACGCAGGCAGCTCCAGCCGGAATAATTGTCATGTGGGTTCAGGCCTGCATCTCCCATCTCCTCACTGTATCCGGTTGTTCCGTAAACAAAAGTTGTCCCTTCTGTTTTATCCTTATTGTTACTTTTCGCATTTACAGACACTCCTGTCATACTCATAACCAGCATTGCCGCAAGTGTCGCTGCCATTAATTTTTTCTTCATATTTTTTCTCTCTCGCTTTCTTTTACTCTGATGTCATTTTCCTCTGTTCCGTTCTCTTGGATCCATATAATCCCGGACTGTATCGCCCAGAAGATTAAATATCATAACTGTAATAAAAATCGCGGCTCCCGGAGCCAGCACCATCCACGGTGCGATCTGCAGCATACTTCTTCCGTCATTGATCATACTTCCCCACTCAGCCATTGGCGGCTTCACTCCAAGTCCCAGGAAGGAAAGTCCTGCAAGCTCCATCATCATGGTTCCGATATCAAGAACGGCTGTAACAAGAATCGGTCCTGCAATATTGGGTAAAATATGCTTTATCAGAAGCTTTCCTGTACTGCTGCCGGAAAGCTTCGCTGCCATCAGATACGGAGAGGCTTTCTGTGTCAGGGTAAGTCCTCTGGCGAGCCTTGCAAATTTCGGCCAGCCGATCACAGCCAGGGCGATGATCGCATTCTGGATTCCCCCTCCCAGCACAGCAGCTACTGCCAGTGCAAAAACAAGTCCCGGGAATGCAAGAAAAAGGTCGGAAATACGCATAAGGACTGCCTCTGTTTTTCCGCCTCTCCAGCCGCATAAAATTCCGATCACAGTTCCCACAACCGTGATCACAGCTACCAGGATCAATGTTCCGTAAATACTTACAGTGCTTCCTGTAATCACTCTTGACAGCATATCTCTGCCATAACGGTCTGTCCCCAGAAGATGCTCCGGGCATGGTGCCTTCTGTGCCAGTGTCAGATCCTGCGCATAGGGATCATAAGGGCAAAGATATTTTGCAAACGCTGCGATCAGCAAAAGTACTGCAGTCAGTATCAGAAAAAATATCAGTTTAGCCCTGGTATGATTTTTCCTGGTTTTCTGTTTCCGGACAGTTATCTTCTTTTCTCCACTCATGCTCTGTCACCTCCAAGCCTTACTCTCGGATCAAGATAGTGGTAAAGGATATCTGTCACAATGTTTACCAGTACATAGATAACCGCCATCCATGCCACATAAGCCTGTATTATGGGATAATCCCGCATATTGATGGCATCTACGGCCAGCTTTCCAACTCCGTCCCACATAAAAATATTCTCTACAATGGCGGTTCCTCCCAGAAGATTTCCGATGGACAATGCCAGTAGTGTAATGATCGTCAGCATGGATGCCTTCATAACGCTTTTCCATATGATCACGCTTCCCCTGATTCCTCTTGCCTTCGCCCCCATCACATACGGCTTGTTCAGCTCTTCCAAAACTGTGGCACGTACCTGCCTTGTATACTTGGCAGCCATGGAAACAGCCAGCGTCAGTGTAGGAAGAATGATGCTCTGTCCAAGATCAGAATTGGTCACTACCGGCAAAATTCCCAGTTTAACAGACAGAAAATACATCAGAACCATTGCTGCAAAAAAATTCGGCATGGAATTTCCCACAAAACTTAAGAACCGGATCACATAATCGATCCACTTATTATGTTTCACCGCTGACAGGATTCCAAGGGGAACAGCAAGAAGAACAGTAAGAACAACGGATGACAACGTCAGCATGATCGTTGCCGGAAGCTTTGAAATGAAGGTTTCGTAAACATCTCTGTGGGAAACATAACTCTCTCCCATATCGCCTGTGACCATCCCTGCAAACCAGTTTGCATACTGAACTGGAAACGGCTTATCAAGACCATATTCCGCCTTTGTCTTATCGATGATCTCCTGGGATACTGCAGCGCCTGCATTTTCATACATATACGTCACTGCATCTCCACCGGCCAGTCTCATCATGGCAAAAGACAGAAATGTGATCCCGATCAGGACCGGTATCAACTGCAGAAGTCTTTTAAAAATATATCTTATCATTTTCTTCCTTTCCGCACTTTAAATGTTTAGATAAGAAAGAATCCTGCTTGCAGGATTCTCCGCCTGCGGCGGGTCGCTTCAGCGACATAATTCCTCTCCGACGCAGTGCGATCCTGCCCGGAGGGCTTTTTTATGTCATTGGAACATTACGGAGTAATTTCCTATGACATAATAAAAGTTTAACAATCCTCCTGCTCTGTCACAACCCCCGTAGGGGGATTTCACCTATTCCATTCTGTCATGTATATGTATTCCTTTTTATGAATAACATTCTGCCCCAGTGTATATTTCACCTCGTACTCTGTGTCCCGGTGATATTTCCAGCCAGTTTTCTTCCTGACTCTGTATCTCATTGTATTCGATCAGTGCATGTCCCCGCTCTGACACCGGATCCGGAACATGTATTGCCGAAAGCAAAGATCTTGTATATGGATGACACGGATTTCCAAAAAGCTCTTCCGTTGGTGCCATCTCAACCAGTTTCCCGTTTTTCATTACACCAACCGTATCACTCAAAAACCGCACCATCGACAGATCATGGGCAATAAACAAAAATGAAAACTTCTTTTCTTTCTGAAGCCTTTTAAACAGCATAACGATCTGCGCCTGAATGGAAATATCCAGAGAGGCAATTGGTTCATCTGCAATAATAAGGCGTGGCTCCATAAGAAGGCTTCTTCCGATCGCCACTCTCTGCCTCTGGCCTCCGGAAAGCTCTCCCGGCCTTTTGGAAAGGATGCTTTCATCCAGTCCGGTTTCTTTCAGGATTTCCTTAAGCTTATTTTCCAGAAGCTCCCGATCCCTGATCCTTCGGCTGATCTTTATCGGTTCCAGCATGATCTGCCGGATGCTCATCCTTGGATTTAAAGCCGCACCAGAATCCTGAAAAATCATCTGGATCTCTCCCTGCATCCGCTTTCTGATATCGTTGTCACCTGTTCGCTTCAGTCCGAAAGTATTTTTTTTATCTGAAAGCTTCTCTCCCCTGTAAAAGAGTTCTCCACCTGTAGGATGATAAATTCCGGCCAGGGTTCTGGCTGTTGTGGATTTTCCGCATCCGGTCTCACCAACCAGTGCCATGATCTCTCCTTCCCGGATTCCAAAAGAAACATCATCTACTGCCCGTACAGTATAATCTGAACGAACCCGGAAGTACTGTTTCAGATTTTTAGCTTCTATCAGTATTTCCTTCTGCGCAGGATCTTTTCTTTGTAGATCAGGCGTTGCTTTTTCCCATGTCAGGTTATCCTGGCCACAGATGCAAGGCTCCTGCTGTCTTTTTTTCAGAAATGAAGGTTTTTCTACTTTGGGAGCCCTCTCATCCAGCAGCCATGTGGCAGCATAATGGGTTTCACTGACCTTAAACATCGGCGGTTCTTTTTTATAATCAATGGCAAGGGCCTGAGAATTCCGGACAGCAAAAGCATCCCCCTGTGGGGGATTCAAAAGTGATGGCGGCATTCCCGGAATAGGATTCAACACACCTTTTTTATTTGTAAAAAATGGAAGGGAAGAAAGAAGTCCCCATGTATACGGATGTCTTGGATCATAATAAACTTCTTCTGCTGTTCCGATCTCAACGATCTTTCCTGCATACATTACGGCAACCCTGTCTGCGATCCTTGCAACAGCTCCCAGATCATGTGATACAAATACAATGCTGATTCCTGTTTTTTCCCGAATTTCCAGAAGCAGATCCAGAATTTTGGCTTCCACAGTTACATCCAGAGCCGTGGTAGCTTCATCCGCAAACAAAATCTGCGGATTACATGCCAGCGCAATAGCAAGAACACATCTCTGTCTCATTCCGCCTGAAAAAAAATGAGGTTGAAGTCCGTATCGCTGCTCTGCATCTGAAATTCCTACCAGCTTCAGCATTTCTATCGCTTTCTTTTCAGCATCACCTCTGGATACCTTCTGATTTTTGATGATCGCTTCTGTGATCTGTTTTCCCACAGGGATCGTAGGATTCAGAGTCAGCATAGGATCCTGAAACACCATACTTACCTTGCTTCCGCACAGCCTCTCCATTTTTTTTCTTTTATAATCTGTAATGTTTTCTCCGCATAGCCGGATTTCTCCATTTTTCACCCTGGCATTTGGCGGCAACAGTTTCATCACACTGCGGCACATCACTGTTTTTCCACATCCGGATTCACCTACGATACAAAGGATCTCTCCTTTTTTCACAGAAAGATCCACATTCCGGACGGCCTGTACCTCGCCGTCCGGTGTGTCAAAGCTTACCGAATAGTTTTTTAATTCCAAAACGGTTTCCTGCATATTTTTTCCCTTATTTTGTAATAGTCCAGTCTTCAATATTCCACATAACGCCTACGGAATGATGTCCGAGAACACGTGTGGTATCCAGTCCGGAAATTCCGGAAACACCTACATAATCACCCTGGAGATAAGCTACCAGAAGAATTCCAGGCGCCTGCGCATAAACCTTTTCAAACTCTCCATAGGATTTTTTTCGTGCTTCCTCTGTTTCACCGTGACGTCCTTCCTCCAGATATTTGTCAACATCTGCATTGGAATAATGCATATTATTTCCACTTGCATCTGTCACGAAGTTTACATATGCCATATCCGGATCGAACTGTGTTGAATAGCCTGCAAGGAATCCATTATATCCTGCATCCCAGTCAAATTTTGTCACCAGTTTTACTTCCATCTCCACGCCAGCCTGTTTCAGCATATCTGACATAACATTGGCAATATCCACACGCTCCTCTTCATAGTCACGGACCTGAATAGTGAAATGGAATTTCTGTCCGTTTCTCTCATAGATGCCATCATCACCTTTTTTCCAGCCAAGCTCTTCCATCTTCTCTGCAAAGGTATCCAGATCATAGGAATAAATATTTGCTTCTTTGTCAGTTCCAAGAGGATTTCTCTGGATCGGGCTGTACGCCGGCTCTCCCTGACCTGCCAGAACACCTGCGATAATGGAATCTTTATCCAGTGCATAGTTCAGAACGCCAATGGAATCTCCGTTTTCCTTCCAGAAATCCGTGCTCATATCCATGGCAGCTCCACGGTAATCTGCTGTTGTGAACTCCCAATAATTATATCCGTCCTTGTCCTTAAACTGGGAAGCATAGTTGGAATTCAGCCATGCAAGATCAGCTTCTCCGGACTGGAGCATAGTTGCCTTGGTAGTCTCATCAGACACAGTACGGTATACTACTGTTTCAATATTCGGAACTTTTCCATAGTAGTCTTCATTTCGTTTCAGTGTGATCATTCCACCTGTGGCATCCCAGTCTTCGAATTTATAACGTCCCGTTCCTACCGGATTCTGGTTAAAAGATGTTGTATTTATATCTTCACCTTTAAGAAGATGCTCCGGAAGGATTCCCATGGTAAAATAATCCAGCATTGCCGCGTCATACTGGTCAAGGGTAAATACTACGGTCTTATCATCCGGTGCCTCGATATCTGTGATGTCCTGATAATTGCTGGTAATGCTTGCACCCAGAGTTTCATCCTCTGTAAGCTCTTTGTAAGTATATACAACATCTTCAGCATTAAAATCTTCTCCGTCATGCCACTTCACGCCATCACGAAGCTTAAAAGTATAAGTATTGGTATCTTTATCAAAGGTATAGCTCTCTGCAAGATCCTCTACCGGTTTTCCATTTGCATCATATTTCATCAGACCGGAAAAAATAATATCCGGAAGCTCATCATGATTGTTCAGAAGGGGATTGATCGTACTTTCCGACTCTCCTGCATAAACCAGTATTTTGTTTTCTTCTGCTGCAAATGCGGTTACTGCACCTCCTGTTACAGCTCCTGTACATACTGCTGTCACTGCCGCAAGGGTTACTGCTGCACATTTCTTTCCGTAACTGTTCACTGTTCTCTTTTTCATTTTTGTTTTCCTCATCTTTCCTTATTTTCGAACCGGTTATCCACACTTCGTCCGGCTTTATCCATAGCCTGTCAGATACCGGCACCATTCCACATATCATTTTCCATCAGAGATTGCTGTATTTATTATTCACTTCGCTTCTTACAAAGCTTCCCACACTGGTAATGCACATCAGAGTAACCACCAGAAAAACTCCCGGTATCACGATCACCCACCAGGTATTCATGATCAGTGCTTTATTAGCCAGGGAAAGCATGCTTCCCCAGGAAACTACATCTGCCGGAAGTCCCAGTCCCAGAAAGCTTAAGGTAGATTCCATAGTGATACAGCTACTGACAGATGAGATCACCACAAACATGATCGCTGAAACAAAATTCGGTATCAGATGATAATACATCACATATCCAAAGCCTCCTCCGCAGAGTCTTGCATACATCACATAATCGCTGTTCCGTATCTGCCGCACTTCACTTCTTACGATACGGGCCAGTGCGAACCATCCGGTAATACCAATGATAACGGAAATGCCGATCACATCATCTGCCTGAAAAATAGCAGATAAGATCAGTATCATAAGAAGTGTTGGAATGCTTCCACACATTTCCGTAAATCGCATCAGGACCGAATCAACCTTTGGTCCTGCCGTTCCGCTGATACATCCGTAGGTAACACCGATCGCAGTAATGATCGCTGCTCCTGAAATTCCGATCACCAGAGATACTCTTCCTCCATACCAGATCAGGGAGAAGATATCTCTTCCAAGAGAATCCGTTCCAAAAATAAATTCCCTTCCAGGCGGTGTATTCAGATTCCGGAGATAAAATCCTGAAGGATCATGATTTGCCACAAAATCCGCAAATACACATCCCAACACAACTATCAGCAGCAGGATCATGGAGAAAACCGGTTTTCCCTTCAGCTTTTCCCTGAAGGTTCTCTTTCTTTTTTGAACTTCATACGTTTTCCACCCAGGACCCACTACCTGGAAAAGCTCTTCTTCGGAAATCATACTGTTATCTACCATACTCTCACCTCTGAATCTTTCATTCTCGGATCAATCTCCTCATTAACAGTCTGTGCGATAAAGCTGCTTAAAAATACGATAAAGCCCGTGATCAGCACATCTACCATCAGAAGATTATAGTCATGATATTTGGCAGATTCCACTGCCAGATTTCCAATACCTGCATAATTGAATACTGCTTCAACGGTCACTGTTCCACCAGTTACGTGAGGAACTGAAACCGCCATAATACTTACAACGGTAGGCATTACATTTCTGAGACAGTGCTTCCACAGGATTTTTCTTTTGGAAAGCCCTTTGGCCCGGGCAAGCAATACATAATCTTTCCGCACCTCGTCCAGAAATTTATTTCTTATCATATATGCGTAGTACCACAGATGGCTGAATATCATGACCACAAGGGGAAGTACCATATGTCTCATACGGTTACTAATGCTGTCTGCCATTCCGACATCATAAGCACCACTGCTCGGAAGCCATCCCAGATTTACGCTGAAGATCAGTATCAGTATCACCCCCAGCCAGAATGCCGGCACATAAAAGGCTACTGTTCCTATCTTACAGATCAGACGGTCGATCCACTGATCTTCATGAAGAGTACAGAATATTGCGATCAGGATCGCCAGCGTAAAGATCACTAAATAGGCGACTCCCCCCAGTATCAGAGTATTCCCGATCAGCGGTTTTATCACATTCATGACCGGTTGCCTGTACTTCAAAGACAGCCCGAAATCTCCATGTACTGCATTGGTGAGCCATCTCACATACTGTACCCCGATTCCCTGATCCAGTCCCAGCCTTGTCCTGGCAGCAGCAATCTCTTCGCTGGTCATCATCTCAAGAGAATCCCCGTAAAAGGACTGCAGCGGATCTCCCGGTGCAAGTCTTGCCATCCAGAAAACCACGACAGACAGCAGAAACATAACTACCGCAAGCAAAATGATCCTTTTCAGGATCCGGGCACCTATCTTATTTCCTTTGTTCATATTGTTCCTTTCCCACGTCCCATAAAGCAGTTGTTCCCATTCTGCTCTGCTGCATGCTCATGATCGCGATCGCTTCGTGATTTGCGTTCATATTTCAAAAGCAGTTATGGAATCAAAAACCATAACTGCTTTTGAAAGGGTCGTGTTATTATTCGACAAAACATTTGTATGCACAAACAGGAGTGCGCGGAGGTTGTGTGCATTACAGTGTTTTAGATGCAGCACATGGATTGTGCTGTTGATATTATTTTATCATTTGGCAAAATTCATACAACCCCGGTACGGGGATATTGGATCAGTCGGATCCGGCATGGATATGTATTCCGCTTTTCTTATTCCGGATAACAAAACAACCGGCATCTTTCTGTAACAGAAGCTCTGTTCCGTACAGAAAAATCCCGGCTGGTCTTTTTCTTTATCTTTTATAGCTCCGGTTAAAAACTCCCTTTTACAAATTCAAGGAAATCTTTTCCCTGAGCACTGAGTTCCTCACCTTTTCTGCTGATGCATCCGTAGACAAGTCTCTGCCCTTCTCCCGGAAATGTATACTTTACCCTGGAATATCCGGAATCCCGTCCGGAAAGATCCGCTCCACTGATATTACACAGCTCACCGGATCCCAGAAGACGTTCCACAATATAATCACTGTTTGTCACTACAACAGTCTCTGCCTCTACTGCAGAATGACCGTTTTCCTCCACAAGATTCCTGTAATTGTCAGGCGAAAATTCATCCGGAAATCTCTGGATCAGCCTCATCTGGGACATCCTGAAATCCCCTGTATCTGACTCTGAATCTTTTTTCCCGGCGTATATATTTACATCCGTCTCAGTCAGTGATTCAAATTCCAGATAATTTCTGGAAAGAAAATACTGAAAAACTGCAAGCTGATTCTGCATCACATAAGCAAAACCCATATCATCCTGGCGGGATTTTACCCGTCTCACGATCTCATGGGTATCTGCTGCATACACCTGATAATGAAGATCATCCTCCTTATGGCTTTCATAATATCTTACAAAAGTATCCGCAAACCAGGAGCTTGGATGGAAGCATATGCTCAGGCTGCTTTTTGCAAGAGGCTGCTTCTGCATTTCCAGCTCATCCATACTTTCCAGGATCTTCCGCACATGAACATAGGCACGCTCCCCCTCAGGGGTCAGCTCTATCCCTTTTGCATGACGTACAAAAAGCTGGGTACGCATATCATCTTCCATGGATCTTATCACTTTGCTCACATTGGACTGAGTGGTAAAAAGCAGCTCTGCGGCCTGACTGAAAGAACCTGTCCTTGCACAGGCAGCAAAATACTGAAGCTGTTTGATACTGAGCATCCCGTCACCCCTGCTTTCTGGCGTAGATCAGGAACATCGGTGTCGGATTATAGAACTCATCTTTTTCAATATAGATACGTTTACTGATACCGAGATCAAAGGAAAACTCCTCAATTCCCATTTTTCCCAGAGTTTCCAGATCCCAGGCAGGACGTACAAAGGAACTGATGGGAAGCTGACGTTTGATGTCCTCGCACTCCTGCATCAGTTCATCCTGTATCTGATGGTGGGCATGGTTTTCCGGAAGGTCCGCAGTATCCGCAAAATCTGTGGCACCATAGTTGGCATCCAGGTTCACCATGATCCCGCCCGGTTTCAGCACGCGGAACCATTCTTTGTATGCATGTTCTGCGTCCGGCAGTGTCCATGTAAGATTTCTGGAAACGATCACATCAAACTCTCCATCTGGAAATTCCGGATTTTCCGCATCCATCACTGCAAAACGGCAGTCTGCATTTTCTTCCCCTGCCAGCTTTTCTGCATGGGAGATCATATCCGGAGTCAGGTCAATCCCCGTCACCGCATGGCCTTCCCTGCTTAAAAGAATGGTAAAAAACCCTGTTCCGCATCCAACATCCAGGATCTTAAGCTTCCGGTCTCCCGGAATATATTTCTTCAGTTCCGTCATCCAGCGGTCTGCAAGAGGACTGTGAAGCTCTGCTCTTCTCTGCTCAAGAAAACTGTCACTTCGTTTTGTCCAGTACTGTGCGATCCTGGTCTTGCGCTCATCTTTTTCCCGCACAATACTGCCGTAAGTGATAACCGGGCCTTCCTCTATAACCTGAAGGCTTGCCACCTGATAAAGGATCACTCCATCCATATCCGCCCGGCAGATCTCCTGGGGATTGCCTTCATAATCACGGATCTCTCCGATGATCTCATCACGGAAAACAATGTCGCCCGGTTTTTTTCTGGGATACCACATGCCGCTTACACTTGCACACTGATAACGCACATCCTCCACTTTCAGAGGATAGTAGGTACTGTGGGAACGCACACCATTATACATGCCGATGCTGCACAGAATATTCCGCACATCACGGCGCATGGAATTTACTTCTTCCTGGCTCCAGGTTCCAAGACATCCTCTCTCCAGAAGCACGCTTGGGATTCCCCGGGATGCCGCATAATTGTATGCTCCTCCGGTGCTTACCTGGGAAGGCACCATATATGGGACATCTACCTGCTCAGCCATTTTTCTTGAGGCTTCCACAACTTCCGGTGCCACTACTCCCACATAATATACATAAGGAGTCAGCGCCTCATAATCATCACCACAGTGAAGATCGATATAGTAATCTGCCCTGGAAAAAAGCTCTTCCGTCACAGCCGCTGCCAGCCGCTCCATTCTTGTTCCATCTTTTTTTCCCGGAAATACACGATTCAGGTTCTTACCGTCTTCCGGACACACACTGCCGTTACGCTCCTCAAAATCCTTACGGTTCAGTGCCTTGATGATCACCACCTGACCGTTGATCTTTTCAGGCTTCAGCCTTGTTGCAAGCTCAATGGCAGTCTGGATACTCACATACTCTCCTGCATGAACTCCCGCTGTGATCAGCACGGTTTTGCCCGGATTTTTTCCACGGATCACTGTTGCAGGAAGGGAAAACTCCCCGCCGATCTCCAGGAATCCGTCTGTACGCTGTCCCGGGATCACCGGAAGATTCAGGAACTTATCCGGCTTCACACCAGTTACCATGAACATTGGCGTTGACTGATAATTCAGCCTCTCTTCCTCGCTCCACACGGATCTCCAGATTTCCGTATCTGTGCTGATCCCCAGAAGTCCGGCCTCCCGCAGGGCTTTTACATCCCATTGAGGACGTCTGATCTTTGACAGTGGCACCTGCAGGGCGATCCGCTCCATACGCTCAATATCCGTGCAGAGATAATGATCATCCAGACTGTTGCTCTCCACATTTTTGCGGTCTTTTTCGTATGCCTTACGCTGTTCTTCCTCGTAGAGATAGCTGTACCAGTTGGCATCAAAGTTCAGAAGTCTTCCTCCTGGTTTCAGCACACGGATCCATTCTTTATAAGCCACCTCCGGATGCTCCAGATTCCAGGTAAGGTTTCTTGATATAACCACATCAAAAGTATTGTCCGGAAACTCAAGCGTCTGTGCATCCATCCGCTGAAAATGGATATTTCTGCACAGATCTCCTGCATTTTCTTTTGCTTTTTCCAGCATACCTTCTGTGTAGTCCACCGCATCCACATGGTATCCTGCCTCTGCCAGGATCATGGGGAAAAATCCCGGGCCTGTTCCAATATCAAGGATCCTGAGTTCATCCTTAGCTTTATCCGGGAACTGGCTGGTCAGCACCTTAAGCCATGCTTTCTTCTGGGTTCCCTCAAGTTCTTTATGGTTTACCTCGGAATACCCTTCTGTTCTGGTATTCCAGTATGATTCGATCTCATCAAGCAGTTTTTCCAAAATATACCCTCCGAATTGTCTGGGGAATTTCCCCTTATGAATATGATAAATGTATCAAATTGATACAGTTTTAACAAGCCCCCGGGGGGGATTCTTACAGGCTTCCCGATTCCCGCAATCTTGTAATTCCCGGATGCCTGTGTTATCCTGTAACTGTTTGCAGCAAAGTATATGCGAAACATTTTTGCAGACCGCTTTGCCGCACATACAGAACTTTGTATTTATACCATTCTGAAAGGATCGATATACACATGACAAAACAGGAACTGGCCCTGGAGGTCATCAGACGTCTGAAAGACGAATATCCTGACGCAGACTGTACCCTGGATTATGACCATGCCTGGAAACTTCTGGTAAGTGTCCGTCTGGCAGCCCAGTGCACCGATGCCCGTGTCAACGTGGTGGTTCAGGATCTCTACGCAAAATACCCGGACGTTGCCGCCCTTGCCGCTGCCACCCCGGAAGAAATCGAAGCAATTGTCCGTCCCTGCGGTCTTGGAAAAAGCAAGGCCCGTGACATCAGCGCCTGCATGCGCATCCTCCACGAACAGTATCACGACAGGGTACCGGATGATTTTAACGAGCTTCTCAAACTGCCCGGTGTTGGCCGCAAAAGTGCCAATCTTATCATGGGTGATGTTTTTGGAAAGCCTGCCATTGTAACAGACACACACTGCATCCGTCTCTCCAACCGCATCGGTCTTGTGGATGGGATCAGGGATCCAAAAAAAGTAGAGATGGCACTGTGGAAGATCATTCCACCGGAAGAAGGCAATGATCTTTGCCACCGTCTGGTAAACCATGGAAGAGATGTCTGTACAGCACGGACAAAGCCATACTGTGACCGCTGCTGTCTCAATGATATCTGCCAAAAAAACGGAATCTGAAATATAATAAAAAGAGTCCGTCACAGAAATAAAAGAAAGGGGAATCTGATATCATGAATTTTACAAAACTTGAAAACAACCTTCTGGATATGATCCAGGAACAGCAGATCAAAATCGGATATATGAGTGGCGTAACACGCTTTTATTATCCCCTCCAGTCTCTGAACCGCCTTCTGGGCACCTCTCTTACTGAGAAAGAAATGCTTCATGTAATGGAGGAATTTTCTTCTTACGCAGAGCCACGCCTTGGCAAAACAAAAGCTTCCTGCAAAAATGAACGATTCTGTATCACCCTTCCGCCGGAAGCTTCCGATTATGTCCATATCAATATGAAACCAAATGATTTTCTTGTGGAATTTATCAATACTGTAGCCCGCCATGGCTGCACACTGGATGAAGTCCTCACAGTATTCCGTTCTTATTCAGACCATGTCCATGTGGAAAAGACAACAGGAACAGGCTTTGACTATCTGGTATATTTTGAAGATGGTGTTCCGGATGATTACCGCTACTGTCTCTCTCTGGAAGGCGAGCACATCATCTATCACAAATTTACACCTGAGGATTACGAAGATTTCCACTTCTGATCCGGATAAATCCCATTACCCTGTGCACAGAATCATTATGCACGGAATTTCTTGTGCATCTCACGTATGGTTTCTTTTCCCTTAAAGAGAAGGAGCCATACGATCATCAGAAAACTGACACAGACGCAGATCACAGACGGATACAGCACATGGACTGTTCCTGTAAGGATCAGAACCAGAGGTATCCATCCAAAAGCTCCCGCTTCCAGAAGATATCCCAGATATTCTTCCTGTGCCAGCTTCTGTACCTTTGCAATACCTGCCATGGAACACATCACAGCCAGGGCAGCCAATGGAAGAAGATAATCCACAGACCAGCCTCTCCAGCCTGTAAACACATCCCACAGGATTCCCGCCGCTGTAACGATCACAAGCTGCCACATCTCATTTTTGAGAATGTTACGCCGTTTCACATAGGCCACAGCTACCATCAGCCAGGTACAGAATGTTCCTGCTGTCACAAACCACGCCCAGCCGGTCTTTCCATCCGGAAGAAAATCCACCACTGTACATAGAACCGCCACAAGGATACAAAGAAAAGTAAAGCTTTTAAATACTTTTGCACCAGATCCTGCATCTTTGTTTTTCCCCGGGAAATCATTCTCCCGCACTTCACAGGAAACCTGTTCTTTTTTCAGCTTCTCCACAAAATTCCTCTCTATATTTCCATTGGGGATCTTGGATGTAAAGCTTAAGATCATCTCATCCCCGAAAGAGCAGGAACATAACTGCAAGCTGTCCGTACTTGCAAAAAGCCCGAATCTTGTAATATATTCCCTGTATTCCTCCGGCATACGGATGATCCCCACATTGGAATAGATTGCTGTGATAGCCCGTCCACCAAGAGTGGTGCCAGCCACAAGAAACGGAGTTTTGATCTCCAGAGGCACCAATCTGAGAATGGGATTTTTTTCCAGGCTTACCAGGTCGTTGAGCTTTGCAGCGATCCGGTCCTTACTCAGCTCCCTGGCAAACTGCTCCTTCACAGAATCAAGGATATCCTCAAAAGTCGTCTCCCCGGTAAACTGGCAGCTTATCTCGATCCATCCGAAAAAATTTGCCATGGACTGGGAAGGGAAATAATTTCGCAGGTTCACGGGAATCATCAGTCCCACCGGTTTTTTTGCCTGGTTCTTCGGAACCTCCTCATGGATCGCCCAGATGAACACCGCTGTGAGAAATACGGTGATGGAAACCCCTGCTGCCTTTGCCCTGGCGTGGACTTCTTTTACAGGAATGGACAGCTCTGTGATGCTCATATCCTCCTGTCTCAGCTTCTCCCCCTTTAACTGGAACGCAGGCTTCTTCTGCTCCCGTTTCCTGGGTGCATCAGAGGAATAATACTGAGAAAAGCTGTCCTCCTCCATATCCTTCTCCGTCACATTTTCATCCTGCATGATATCCGGAAGTTCTGCTTCCGGATGAGCTGTCTTCAGATAATTTTTGATCAGCTCCATCAGAAAATGCATGGCACCGGTGCCATCTGTAAGCCCGTGAAAAACCTCAAAGTTTATCCGGTCCTTATAATAGCTCACCCGAAAAAGAAGATTCTTTTTGTCGGGGATATATAATCCGCTGCAGGGCGGTTTCTCTTCTTTTTTTACTTTTGCGGGCAGATCTCTTCGTTCCAGATAAAACCAGAAGAGTCCTTTTCTCAGGACAGCACGGAACAAAGGATATTTTTCCATGGTCAGATCCAGTGCCTTCTGAAGTGTTTCTTCTTTTATCTCTTCCTTAAGTTCGCAGTAAAAACGGAAAACTCTGGTATCGTTTTTTCCTGTAACTGCCGGAAAAGCCAGCGCCGCATTATCCAGTTTTCTCCACTGTGCATATTCCTTCTTCACAACAGTACACTCCTCTTTTTACTCTCTTTCTTCTTCCAGGAAACGGTTCATATAAGTAAAGCTTTCCTGTACATGAAGGAACTTGATACCCAGGGCAAAATACCCGTGAAAAGCTTCGCTGATCCTGTGTACCTCCACATGGTTTCCTGCCTCAAGAAGTCTTTTTCCAAATTCTTCCCCCTCATCTCTTAAAGGGTCAAACTCCGCAGTAAGGATCAGGGTATCCGGAAGATCGCGAAAATCCGATGCCAGGATCGGAGCAAAATAAGGATTCTGACGGTCCTCCGGACTGCTTTCGTAAAGCTTCAGATAATCCTCCATCTTCTCTGCAGTGAGAAGATATCCGGTTCCGTTGGTCTTTACAGATTCGAATGGGGAATCTTCTGTGTAACAGTTATTAAGAGCCGGATAAATAAGGATCTGTTTCTGTGGCTTAAATTCTCCTCTGTCACGGGCCATCATACATACTGCTGCTGCCAGATTACCTCCTGCGCTGTCTCCCATAATGGTGATCCTCTCAGGATCTGTATTAAGGAGAAAACGGTTGGTATAAAATGCCTTCGCCACTGCATAACAGTCCATAAGTCCTGTTGGGAAACGGTATTCCGGAGCAAGCCTGTACTCTACAGATGCCACGATCTGACCTGTGGACTGAGCCATTCTGGCACAGATCCTCTCATAATTCTCCACGCTCTCTGTGACCCAGCCGCCTCCGTGGAAAAACAGGATCACAGGTGGACTCCCACCGGAAGCAGCTCCCGTCTCCATAGCCTCCTCTGTGGGGAAAAACAATCTGATGGGTACCTTGTAATCACCATTATATACCTCTGCGTCCAGAGTCCTGTAAAAGATCCGCATTGGATCCATCTTCTTGATATCTGCCAGCCTTCTGGATGCCTCCACCTCTATCCCTCCGTAGGAAAGAGCATTAAGCACAGTCTTTACTGCTCTTGGAAGTTCTTTATCTTTTTTTGCAGGTTTTCCGGGAATGACGATGCAACTGCTTTTGCGGTTTCCTTTTCTGCTGTAAATGTATTTGGTACAGGTGTCATATTTTGACATAAGCCGCACACATTTCACAGTTGTAGTGCTGTAATGGATCTTTTTCAGAACCTCGCTGTCTGTACGGATGATCACATCCGTTCCCCTGTAGCCTTTTATATATAACCGGTTATCTTTTATCCTTGCCGATGGCCGGATCAGTCTTAAAAAGATCTTCTTAATGATGTCCTACCTCCAAATCATAATAAAAAATATACTGCTGCATGATCCCCCGCATGCCTCTGTATCTGCGGTTGGGAAATCCTCTTTTATAATGTATATCCATCACCTGACGGATGTGTGTGTCTATGGGAAAAGCATCCATATGATGCAGGGCAAAAAGGCAGATACATTCTGCTACCTTTTCTCCTACGCCGCACAGTTTCATAAGCTCTTTTTTTGCCCGCTTATATGTCATGTCACGAAGCTTATCCAGAGAAATTTCCCCTGAGGCTACCATTGCAGATGTAGCTGCAATATATCTTGCCCTGTACCCCAGACCACAGGCACGAAGTTCTTCTTCCGTAGCTGCGCTTAAGCCTTCCGGGGACGGAAAAGAATAATATTCCACTCCCTCCGGTGTCACTTTTTTTTCTCCGTATCTGACACAGAGAGTTTCGATGCACTTCCTGATGCGCCTGATATTGTTCTGCTGGGAAATAAGAAAAGTCACGATCATCTCCCAGAGATCCTGACGGAGGATCCTGATCCCGTCTCCTTTTTGTACTGCTGTATTTAAATATTTATCCCTTGGATTTACTGCATTTATATATTCCTCATAGTCTGTATCCAGATCAAAATATCCCACCCAGTAGCAGACGAACTCCTCCTGGGAACAGTAAAAATCCACCACTCCCTTATCCTGCCGCATTTCCAGATACTGATCTCCTGCGATCAGGGAATAACGTCCCTCTCCCAGCTTCTTCATACGGAAGCACTGACCGGAATCGCATATTTTGTCAAGGCTGAAATGATCCAGCTCCACTGTGATCATGATTAATCTCCTCCGAACATACATTGATTGTAGAAAATAAGTATAGTCTTTTTTTCTTCTGTCTGCAATGGTTTCAGGAACTGCCATGTGTTACTGCTATTCCAGTATTGACGGATTGACTGTTTTCCTATAAAATACATCGTAATTATTGTGAAATATTTTTGTAACCGTTCTGGTGGGCATGAGGGGTTACATTACTTTCGGTTTTGAACTGATATGATCACAGAGGAGGAATATAATTATGGCAGCATCACACTATGGATTATCTGAAATTGAATATGACCTTATGAAAATGTTCTGGGCCAGCGATCATCCACTTCCTTTTGCAGAAGTTCTCAACTACTGCAACAACGAGAAGGACTACGGATGGGCACAGACAACGCTTCATACCTATCTTACCCGTCTTATCAGGAAGGGTGTTCTCCACTCCGACCGCAAAGGCTATAAGAAATCTTATCGTCCTGAGCTCACAGAGGCTGAACTTTCCCATCTGTATGCAGGACATTTTGTAGAGCAGTCCTACGGCGGTTCCATCAAGAACCTTCTGGTGTCCCTCACCTATAACACTCAGCTTTCCAGAGAGGAAGTTTCGGAGCTTCAGAAGATCCTTGAAGATAATCTGAACCGTGACCAGCAGTAATCATCAGTTTTTACATCCCGGAGAGACATTATGAAAATCCTGCTCACCCTGCTGCTGGCCATGTCCGCAGCAGGCACACTACCGTTTCTTGTTTATCTTATCGTATCTGCGGCAGCACCACGGCATATGTCCGCTGCGTTCCGATACGCATGTATGAAATTTTTTCTTGTTCTGTACCTGGTTCCGGTTCCCATGATCCGGTATTTTATTACGCGGAACTTCTTTTCCCCGGCATCTCTGCCTGCTTCCGCAGACAAGGATACACTTGTCACACTTCAGGACTGTATTGTGCAGTTTCAGGGTGGATTTGTTATTTCCGGAACTGCTCCTGTATACAGGGTGCTCACCGGGATCTGGCTGTCCGTTCTCTGTTTTGTTCTTGTATATAACATAGTCGGGTTTTTACGTTTCAAAAGACAGACTGCGCCTTATACAGAACCGGACACAGCACATCAGCAGCTTTTTGAAAATCTGAAAAAGAAATACCATATCGGGAAACATACCAGACTTTATCAGTATCACAGCTTTGTTTCACCCTTTACCATGGGAATGTTCCGGCCTGCAGTTTTTCTTACAGATGCAGTGAAGGAAGAGGATACGGAGCTTATCCTGCGTCACGAGCTGTGCCATGTAAAATCCCACGACTTTACATGGAGGACCTTTGCCATTGCCGGTATTCTGATACACTGGTTTAATCCTTTTATCTATGTGTATTTCAATGAACTGAAAGAGGTTCAGGAGCTTGCCTGTGATGAACGGCTTCTTGCAGCTTTTTCCACAGACCAGATGAAACAGTATGGTTATCTTCTTATCAATACCACAGTGACAGATCCCTCTGCTCCTGCCTGCACCCTGCATTTTTCCAGGGATAACCGTATCTTCCTGAAAAAGAGGATTTCAAGGATCGGGCAGAATACCTGCTGTCATCCATTCCTTGCTTCTGTTTTTGCTGCAGTTCTCTGTGTGCTTTCCGCTGTCCCTGTATATTTCTATTCACCGAAAACCGTGGATTTCCGGAAAGATCCCACGATTACTGCCAGTGAACTTCAGAAGTCTTCCTGGGTTTTATATACCTCAGATGATTCCAGTCAGTCACCAGAGGAAGCTCTTTTTAAATATACAGATCTCTTCTTTGTTTCCGATGACGGAACTGTGACAGCAGATCTTTCCACTCCGGTTCATCCCCAAAATGAAACAGATGATATGACACCGGATTACATTAACCAGCAACTGGAAAACGCTTCCAGAGGCATTGTAAAACCTGCCCCCCGGGATTAAACAGCGAGGTGCAGGTTTTTGTTTTTTGCAGCTTTTCTGTTTCAGATCAGACAGGTTCATGAAGAACCTCAAGGGCACGGGCGTATCTTCCCCTCAGGCGGGTGATCTGCTCCCCGGATACATCGTCGCAGTTCTCAAGTCTGGAAATATCCGAGTTATGTCTGATGTCCGCTTCTTTTACCTTCCTGGCAATGGGATTTTTTCTCAGGATCCGGATATACTCAAAATAATTCACGCTCTTATCCCTGGTGAGAAAACGCAGTGCCTCAATCACTTCCTCCGGGAACTCCCCTGACAGATCTTCGAATGTGATCTCCGTATCCTCCACCACATCATGGAGAAGTGCCACACAGGTACTGATCTCATCATCCATCTGTTCCGCAACATGGACAGGATGAAAAATATAGGGTACTCCGCTCCGGTCTGTCTGTCCATGATGTGCTTCATACGCCACCTTCATGGCTTTTTTCGTCAAAGCTGTGTAGATCATAATCGTGCGCCTCCTAGTGATTCCAGTATAGCATCTGTCTGTCCGGCCTACAAGGACATCCCGCTTATAAATATATAATTTGTCTTTATAATTAGCCGACTTTCCCTTATACTTGCCCCTGAAGAGGAATTGGTATATACTGGACATATTGAAAGATAGGAGGAATATCAGCTATGAAATTCATATATCCCGCAGTTTTCCGTCCCACTGAGGACAGGAAATATAATGCGTTTTTCCCGGATCTTGCCTGTTGCGAGGCAAAGGGAGATACTCTGGACGAAGCCATCGAAAATGCCAATGCAGCCGCTTACGACTGGATCTATACTGAGCTAATGGAATTTGAGGGACATCTTCCTCCTGTTTCTGAGGAGAGTGACCTGGATCTGAAAGAAGGCGATGTTGTCCGCAACATTTCCGTTAACATCCGTTTTCAGGACGGCTGGGACGAATAGATTCCCTGCGAAACGAGACCTGGCGCACTCTGTCAGTCTGGCCTGTTGCTTTCACAGATAAAAAGATCACCCGGACAGTCAGGTAATATACCCCTGTCCGGGTGATCCTTTTATTCGCTTTTATACTGTCTGAAAAATTTGCGCAGTCCGTCCAGAGCCTTGCCAAGAATCACTGCCTCATCATCGTTCAGTGTCTCCATAACTGCATCTGTCATCTGTCTGTGAAACTCTGCATGATGGTGATATGCCATACGTCCCTTGTTGGTAAGCTGGATGAACACCACGCGTCTGTCCTTCTCACTGCGTTCTCTCTTTACATACCCTTTCTTTACAAGGCTGTTCATGGAGGTTGTGAGGGAGCCTACCGTAATGTTCAGCTTCCCTGCAATGGAAGTCATATTGCCTCCTCCAAGGCCTACAGCCTCGATAATATGCATGTCATTGTTGGAAATATCTTTATATTTATCTGTGATGATGGCTTCCTCTTCAAGCTGGAGGATCTCATTAAAAAGATGTACCAGCACATCATTGATCACTTCCCGACTGTCTACACTCATCCCCACTCCTGTTCTTCCGGAAGACCGTCCCCTGTCTCTGCCTGTCCGGACTCTCTGTTATTGATGTCATGGTATCACAAATATAAAGATTTTTCCACTGTTTTATTCTCTGTGACACAGCCTGTTTTTTATATATACAGCAGATCACATTTTCCGGAAACGCTCATATCTCTTTTCCAGAAGCTTATCCGGCTGTACTGTTCTGTACTGTTCCAGAAATTCCAGGATCCCTTTTTCCAGATACTCTGTTACATTGTCCATTTCTTCCCTGCTTACAGGTTCTTCCTCCGGAATTACATGTTCGATCATTCCCATTCTCTGAAGATCAGAAGCTGTAAGCTTCATAACCTCTGCTGCTTCTCTTGCCTTTTTGCTGTCTTTCCACAGGATAGAAGCAAAACCTTCCGGAGAAAGAATGGAATAAACCGAATGTTCCAGCATCCACACCTCATCTGCCACCGCAAAGGCAAGTGCGCCGCCGCTTCCCCCTTCTCCGATCACAATGGAAAGTACAGGAACCTTAAGTCCTGCCAGAGTGTAAAGATTCTGTGCGATGGCTTCTCCCTGTCCCCGTTCCTCTGCCTCAATGCCGCAGAAAGCTCCCGGGGTGTCCACCAGACAGATCACAGGACGGTGAAATTTTTCTGCCTGCCTCATAAGACGCAGGGATTTCCAGTAACCTTCCGGGGAAACCATCCCGAAATTCCGGGCAATGCTGTCTTTGGTTCCTTCCCCTTTTTCCTGTGCCAGTACTGTAACCGGTTTTCCGTGGAAAAATGCCACTCCACCAATCACTGCCGGATCATCCCCACAGTAACGGTCCCCGTGAAATTCCATAAAGTCATCAAAAACTGCCTGGATATAATCCTTCGCTGTAGGTCGTGTTTTTGATCTTGCGATCTGCACATGATCCCATGCTGAAAATTCACCGGAAGGCTCAAATTCTTTCCAGACAGATTCTTTTGTGTCATTTTTTTCTGTCTCATTACCCTGTTCCGTGCCCTGATGCATACGCAGGATCTCAGAAAGGACCTCCCTCTGATCTTCTCTTTTTATGATCCCGTCCAGGAACCCGTGTTCCAGAAGAAACTCTGCTCTCTGGAAGCCTTTCGGAAGTTTCTGTCCTATGGTCTGCTCAATAACCCTGGGTCCTGCAAAACCAATAAGCGCCTTTGGCTCTGCCAGGATAATATCTCCCAGCATGGCAAAGCTTGCCGTCACACCTCCTGTGGTAGGATCTGTGAGAACAGGTACATAGAGGAGTCCCGCATCACTGTGCTTACGAAGAGCCATGGTGGTTTTTGCCATCTGCATCAGGGAAACCAGTCCCTCCTGCATCCTGGCACCGCCGGAACAAATGTAGAGGATCACCGGAAGCTTTTCCTCTGTGGCACGTTCAAAAGCCCGGGCGATCTTTTCTCCCACTGCTTCTCCCATACTGGACATCATAAAACGGCAGTCGCACACACCAAGAACTACACTCATACCCTGAATCTTAGCTTTTCCTGTGATAATGGCTTCATCAAGCCCTGTCTTTTCCCGGAGAGTCTGAAGTTTTTCCTCATAGCCTTTATAGTTCAGAGGATTATTTTCTTCCATGTGGGCATCCCATTCTTCAAAGCTGTTCCTGTCCGCTACCATTTTGATCCGTTTCAGTGCAGGTACATGAAAATAATTTCCACAGTGGGGACAGATATAATGATTGTGTTTTACTTCATCTACAAATACTGCTGCCTTACATGCGTTGCATTTTCGCATCAGGCCATCAGGTACTTCCGGTGAAATCTCTCTCTCCGTCTCCCGGTTATCCAGAATGGTTTTTTTGAACATATGCTTAATTCTCATTGATCTTCACTCCTGCAATGGTGTGGCTGCTTAAGAAGCCTGTATCAAAGTTTCCGGACTGATAGTCCTGATTTTTAAGGATCTCATACTGATAATCAATGTTTGTGTCAATACCGTCAATGATCACCTCGCCCAGTGCACTCTGCATTTTTGCAATGGCTTCCTCCCGGTTATCTCCGTGGACGATCAGCTTGGCAAGCATGGAATCATAGTAGGGAGGAATCTTGCATCCATTATATACACAGGTATCCACACGGATCCCCTGGCCTCCCGGAAAATGTGCACCTCTGATGACTCCGGGAGACGGACGGAAATTCTTTTTCGGATTCTCCGCGTTGATCCTGCATTCAATGGCATGTCCCATAATATGGACATCATCCTGTTTAATGGACAATGGATACCCGGAAGCTATTTTGATCTGTTCTTTTACAAGATCGATCCCTGTAACCCACTCTGTTACCGGATGCTCTACCTGAATCCTGGTATTCATCTCCATAAACCAGAATTTCCCGTCCGGCTCAAGGAGGAATTCAATAGTCCCTGCATTTACATATCCCGCTGCTTTTGCCGCAGTTACTGCGGCTTTTCCCATTTTTTCCCGAAGCTCTGGGGATACTGCCGCACTTGGAGATTCCTCGATCATCTTCTGATGATTTCTCTGAATGGAACAGTCACGCTCACCAAGATGAATCACATTTCCCTGGCTGTCTGCAAGGATCTGGAACTCAATATGTCTGGGATTTACCACAAAATGTTCTATATACATGGTTCCGTCCCCGAATGCGATCTCAGATTCTTTTCTTGCTGTGGCGTAGGCTTCCGGAAATTCCTCCGGCGTATTTGCCACACGCATACCTTTTCCGCCACCTCCAAGTGCAGCCTTGATGATCACCGGATAACCGATCTTTTCTGCTTCCTTAAGTCCGCTTTCAATGTCATCCACAGAACCTTCGCTTCCGGGAACTACGGGAACTCCTGCATCGATCATGGTTTTCCTTGCGATCTGCTTGTTACCAAGCATACGGATCACCTTTGAGGGCGGTCCCACAAATGTGATCCCGCATTTTTCACATAACTGTGCAAACCTTGCATTCTCTGAAAGAAATCCAAATCCCGGATGAATGGCATCTGCCCCGGAGACCAGCGTTGCACTGATGATCTGTTCCATATTCAGATAACTCTGTGCAGAAGGCCCCGGCCCGATACAGATAGCCTCGTCTGCAAGCTGGGTGTGGAGACTTTCCTCATCTGCCTCAGAATAAACAGCCACAGTGGCAATTCCCATTTCCCTGCATGCGCGGATGATCCGCACTGCGATCTCGCCTCTGTTGGCGATCAGTAACTTTCCAATCATATAATCACCTTACCCGATCATAAATGTAAGCTCAGCCTCTACCGCAACTTCTCCATCAACAGATGCAACTGCGGAACCGATACCTACAGGCCCTTTTCTGCGGATGATCTTTGTCTCAAGACGCAGCTTATCTCCCGGAACTACCTTTCTGCGGAATTTACATTTGTTGATACCGCCAAAATATGCGGTTTTTCCCTTCATCTCATCCAGGGAAAGGATGGCTACTGCCCCCACCTGTGCCAGCGCTTCTACCATAAGCACACCTGGCATTACCGGTTCCTCCGGAAAATGTCCTCTGAAAAAGTCCTCGCGGAATGTAACACATTTGTATCCTGCGGCAAATTCTCCCGGTTCATAATCTTCAATATAATCCACAAGCAGAAAAGGGTGTCTGTGTGGGATGATCTCCTCAATCTGTTTTACATCAAGATGTTTCATTTTTTATACCTGTCCTTTTTATCTGATTCTGAAAAGTTTCTGGCCATACTCTACAGGCTGGCCGTTCTCCACACAGATCTCCACGATCTCACCGTCGAAATCGCTTTCGATTTCATTCATAAGCTTCATGGCTTCCACGATTGCAAGAACCTGTCCTTTTTTTACCTTGTCACCAACCTGTACATAGGGAGGAAGATCCTGGGACGGAGCTGCATAAAAAGTTCCCACCAGAGGGGAAGTTACCACATTGCCCTCCTGAGACTCTGATGTAGCTGCAGATGCTTCCTGTGTTTCTGATGTTTCATCGGAGGCTGACCGCTCCGGCACAGCTTCTGATGCAGTGTCTGTCACTGAAACTGCCGGAGATGCCGGTATCTGTACCGGTGCTGCCTGGATCATCTTGCGGAATTTTCCACCTGATATCATCTGTCCGGAAACATTATCCACAGTTTCCAGACCTACGGTCTGGATAACCTGCGGTTTTCCATGTTCCATGCTTAAGGTAAGATCTGCTGTCTCATATGTAAATGCTGTCAGTTCAGATGCTGATACATGGTCGATCAGCTCAAGGATCTGCTTAAATTCCATTTTCAGTCCTCCTCATACTTTTTCACAAGTAATGTTCCGTTATGTCCGCCAAATCCCAGGGAATTGCTCATTGCGTAGCGTACCTCCTGGTGTGCGGGAGCACCGATCATATAATTGAGATCCAGCTCTTCCTCTGTCTCCCTGGTTCCCATTGTCTGATGGATGAAGCCGTCCAGAATGGATTTTACACATACGATGAACTCAACTGCTCCGGCTGCTCCAAGAAGATGTCCTACCATGGATTTTGTGGAATTGATCTTCACATCTTTTGCTGCTTCCCCGAAAGCAAGCTTGATCGCTCTTGTCTCAAAAAGGTCATTATGGTGGGTTCCGGTTCCATGTGCATTGATGTAATCCACATCTGATGGCTGTACCCCGGCCTCTTTCATGGCATTTTCCATGGCACGGGCAGCACCGCTTCCGTCCTCTGCCGGAGATGTGATATGGAAAGCATCTGCTGTTGCGCCATATCCCACTACTTCTGCCAGGATGGTGGCATTTCTCTTTCTGGCATGTTCAAGCTCTTCAAGTACCACCACGCCTGCACCCTCGCCCATAACAAAACCGCCTCTGTCCTTATCAAAAGGAATAGATGCACGGAAAGGATCCTCACTGGTGCTAAGTGCTGTAAGGCTTGAAAATCCTGCTATACCGATAGGGCACACTGCTCCCTCTGTACCACCTGCCAGCATCACATCTGCGTCTCCATACTGGATGGCACGAAAAGCATCTCCGATACAGTGGGTTCCGGTTGCACAAGCTGTCACCACATTGGTACATTTTCCTTTTGCACCTACAGCGATGGATACATTTCCGGCTGCCATATTTGTGATCATCTTCGGCACAAGAAGAGGGTCTACCCTGGACGGTCCTTTTTCCACAAGCTTCTTCTCATTCAGCTCTGTTGCCTGAAGGCTTCCCACTCCTGAACCGATGATAACGCCTACGTTATAGGGATCTTCCTCCTCCATTTTCAGGCCTGCATTTTCTACAGCCTCAAGCGCCGCCACCACAGCATACTGGGAAAAAAGCTCCATTCTTCTGGCTGTTCTCGGATCCATCCGGTCCTTTGCCACAAAGTCTTTCACCTCACCTGCCAGCGTTGCCTTGTATCCTGTTGTATCAAAACGGGTAATGGGAGCAATTCCCACTTTTCCCTCTTTAATTCCGTTCCAGAAGTTCTCCACATCGTTTCCGATGGGTGTTACCGCACCAAGTCCTGTTACTACAACTCGTCTTTTCATATGATCCTCCTAAACTGCCATTCCACCGTCTACGCTCAGTACCTGTCCTGTGATATACCGTGCATCATCAGATGCCAGAAAGGCGATTGCTTTTGCCACATCCTGCGGTTCCCCGAATGTACCCATCGGGATGGATGCCACGATATTTTCTTTTACCTTGTCCGAAAGTACATCTGTCATATCTGTTCTGATGAATCCCGGAGCAACAGCATTGACTGTGATGCCTCTGGATGCCAGTTCCTTTGCCGCAGATTTTGTCAGTCCGATGATTCCTGCCTTGGATGCAGCATAGTTTGCCTGTCCTGCATTTCCTCTCAGTCCCACTACAGATGCAAGGCTGATGATCCGGCCGCTTCTCTGTCTCAGCATGGTTCTTGACACATGACGGATACAGTTGAAAGCGCCTTTAAGATTCACATCAATAACCCTGGAAAAATCCTCCTCGCTCATCTTCATGAGAAGTCCGTCCTTTGTGACCCCCGCATTGTTGACCAGAATATCCACACGCCCGTATTTCTCTGTAACTGCCTTGAAAAACTCCTCGCAGGCTTTGAAATCTGCCACATTGCACTGCATCACATCTGCCTGTCCGCCTGCTGCTTCGATCTCTTTTTTCACTTCCATGGCTTTTTCTTCTGAGCCGTTATAATTGATGATTACCAGGCTTCCTGCCTTGGCAAGCTCCAGGGCAACAGCTTTTCCGATTCCACGGGAACCGCCTGTTACAACTGCGATCTTTTTATCTGACATATCCGATTCCTTTCTTATCTCCAAAAAAATTCACTTGGACAACTCCCCACATACTTTTTCCGCATCCTCAACTGTCTGGATGTTATATACATTTACATTTCTGTTTATCTTTCTCATAAATCCCGCAAGTGTTCTTCCAGGTCCGATCTCCACAAAAGTATCCACGCCGCTGTCGATCATTTTTTCCACGCTCTGCTGCCAGCGCACGGAAGATGAGATCTGTTTCTCAAGAAGTTCCTTTGTCTTTGAACAATCTTCCACATACTCTGCTGTTACATTTGTTACATAAGGGATCTTAAGCTCATGGAGTGTTACTTTTTCCAGAACTTTTCCAAGTTCTTTTCCGGCTTCGTCAAGCATTGCAGAATGAAACGGCCCGCTGACATTTAAAGGAAGCACTCTTCTTGCCCCTGTCTCTTTCAGCTTTTCCGAAGCTTCTATCACTGCCTCTTTAAGTCCGGTGATCACGATCTGTCCCGGACAGTTATAGTTGGCAATGCTCACATCCTCAATGTCACTGATGGCCTCCTCGATCTTTTCCGTGTCCAGTCCAAGAACTGCTGCCATGCTTCCCTTTCCTGCAGGTACGGCCTGTTCCATAAGGATTCCTCTTTTTCGCACGGTTGTCACTGCATCCTTAAGCTCCATGCCTCCTGCTGCCTCAATGGCACAATACTCTCCAAGGCTTAAGCCTGCTGTCACATCCGGGTGAAGCCCCAGCTCCTCCACCACCTTTTCCATTGCAAGACAGGTTGTGACAAGTGCTGCCTGTGTGTATTCCGTCAGGTCAAGCCTGTCATTTTTTTCAAAACACAGTTCTCTCATATCCAGGTCAAGCCACTGACTGGCAAAATCAAAAACTTCTTTTGCAGTATTATATTTTTCATAAAAATCTTTTCCCATTCCGGCACTCTGTGCGCCCTGTCCGGGAAAGATAAATGCGATTTTTCCCATTTGATCTTCCTCTTTCATTCTGTTTTACTGAATAAATGCAAGGTTTCTGCGGATAGCCTCTTCAGTCTCACTGATCAGTCTTTCCATCAGCTCTTTGCAGGTGGGAACATCTTTTACCATTCCTGCGATCTGTCCGGACATTACGCTTCCGGTTTTCACATCACCTTCCACAACTGCCTTTCTCAATCCTCCCAGGGTCAGTCCCTCAAGCTCCTCAAAGCCTGCTCCTGCCGCTTCTTTTTCCAGGTATTCTTTTGTCATCTGGTTTCTCAGGGCACGTACCGGATGTCCGGTAGTACGGCCTGTTACTCTTGTATCAATATCCTTTGCTTTTATAACGGTCTGTTTGTAATTGTCATGAACATTACATTCCACAGTTGCCACAAAACGGGTTCCCATCTGCACAGCCTGTGCTCCAAGCATAAAAGCTGCCGCGATTCCGCGTCCGTCTCCGATACCGCCTGCCGCGATCACCGGGATCTGTACTGCATCCACTACCTGCGGGACCAGCGCCATGGTAGTTGTCTCTCCGATATGACCTCCGGATTCGGTTCCCTCTGCCACAACAGCATCTGCGCCGCAGCGCTCCATTCTTCTTGCAAGTGCAACAGAAGCTACTACAGGGATTACCTTCACCCCGGCTTCCTTCCACTCTTTCATATATTTCTCAGGACTTCCGGCACCTGTTGTCACAACCTTGATGCCTTCCTCCACAACGATCTTTGCCACCTCATCTGCATTTGGGCTCATAAGCATGATGTTTACGCCAAAGGGTTTGTCTGTCAGTTTCTTTGCCTTACGGATCTCATCTCTCACCCACTCGGCCGGTGCGTTGGCTGCTGCGATCAGGCCAAGTCCTCCTGCCTCTGAAACAGCCGCTGCAATGTGATGATCTGCCACCCATGCCATACCACCCTGGATCACCGGGTATTCAATGCCAAGTAACTCTGTAACTCTTGTTTTCATATCTCTATTACCTCCGGAAAATATTCAGTATTCTATAAGACTGGCTCCATAAGTCAGCCCGCCGCCAAATCCTGCAAGCACAAGCCTGTCACCACGTTTCAGTTCCCCTTTTCTCTTTATCTCGTCAAGGAGGATCAGAAGGCTTGCAGATGAGGTGTTTCCATATCTGTCCATGTTCATGGGAAATTTATTTATTTCATCACCAATACGTCTGGCTGCAGAACGGATGATCCGCTCATTTGCCTGATGGAGAAGATAATACCTGATTTCCTCACAGGCTACCTTTTCCCTGGAAAGAAGCTCCTTCACTGCCTCCGGTACTCTGGATACCGCAAAGGTAAAAACTTCTTTACCATTCATTCTGATATAGGTTTCTGACGCTTTGGGATCATTCTCATACCGGATCTGGTTTCTGCTGGTAAGTGTCAGCGCACTGCCCTTTTTTCCAATGGAATGAGTCACCTGTGCGTATCTCCCGTTCTCTTCTGCTTTCAGCACCACTGCACCTGCTCCGTCCCCAAAAAGGATACAGGTAGTACGGTCTGTCCAGTCCGTTAAACCGGATAGTTTCTCTGCTCCGATCACAAGAGCTGTTCTGTAAATTCCCTGAGCCAGGTAAGCCTGGGCTGTATTTAATGCCAGCAGGGATCCTGTACAGGCTCCGTTGAGATCAAAACAGGTTGCATTGACTGCCCCGGTGATTTCCTGAACCTTACATGCCACGCAGGGCATGATATCTGAAGGGGAAATGGTTGCCACAATAATAAGGTCTATCTCCTCAGCGCTTATCCCGGCGTCTTCTATGGCCCGCCCTGCTGCCTCTGCTGCCATCATCACGGTATCTTCATTGTCTCCTGCAATGTGCCTCTGTGCCACACCGGTCCTCTCCCGTATCCACTCATCACTGGTATCCACCATCTGTGCAAGATGATCATTATCCCACACCTCCGGGGGAGCCCAGGAACCTGTTCCATATATTCTGCCTGTCATATTTTTCTCCATAATACTTTGTCACACGGATGTGATCTGTTAACCTGTTAGTTTTTACTTTAAAATATTTTGATTATCAAATTATATCATTATAAAAGCATTTGTCAAGATTTAATTTAACGAATTTGTAACATAATCGTGGTAAGCTATCAGAGACAAAAAGTCTGAAAACATAGAAAGTGAGTGAACTTCATTGAAAAAATCTACTGCATTACGGATATGTTTCTATATTGCCGGGCTTCTTATCCTGGCTCTTGGAATCATCCTGAACACAAAATCCGGCCTTGGCGTATCGCCTATCATCTCTGTTTCCTACAGTATTTCAACCATTGCAGGAATTAATTTTGGCAATATGACCTTTGTTCTTTACAGCATTTTTGTGGTTGTGGAGATAGCCCTCCATCTTTTCCGTGAACACAGAGCCTCCACATCTGAAGCCGCACCACTGAAAAATGCAGTGCATAAAGATATCCGTCTGGTTCTTCTCATGGATATCCTCCAGCTTCCCTTAAGCCTTGTTTTTACAAGATTTATGAATCTTTTTTCCGCACTGATCCCGTCCCCGGGCAAAAATCTTCCTGCGCAGCTTGGAGTGCTCTGCGGTGGGATCATCCTTACAGGTATCGGGGCTGCCATGTCACTGGATATGCGCATCATCCCAAACCCCGGAGACGGAATCGTACAGGCTATCTCCGACTGTATCCACAGACCTGTGGGATTTACCAAAAACTGCTTTGATCTTTTTAACATCTGCATTACCATCTCTGTGGGACTGGTCTTCGCAGGACATCTTATCGGTGTAGGACTTGGAACGGTTATTGCAGTTCTTGGTGTAGGGCGTGTGATCGCACTGTTTAATCATCTTTTCCTTGCAAAGATGACAGAAGCTGCAGGTGTTGAAGTCTGACACCGGAATTTCCTCCTGCATGGTTCTCCCTCTGCATCCTATGATTTTCGCTCCACAAAAAACAGCACAGAAAAATTTCTCACCGTGAGAAATTTATTTTCTGTGCTGTCTTTTTATATGAATCATTTCAATTTTATCACAAGTACCGGGATCGGGGGATTATTTGGCCGGTTGGCATATTCCGAGCAGATCACCAGACATTCATGAGGATCTATATTTTCCAGAAATCCAAGAACTCTGTCCCGCTCCTCAAATCCGGTATCACCGCCACTGTAGATGCAGATAGTCATAAGCCCGCCTTTTTTCAGCAGCCGTATCCCGCTCTCTATGGCTCTGATGCTGGAATCCGCACGGGTAGCTATTGCGTGATCTCCTCCTGGCAGATATCCCAGGTTAAAGGTAATACAGGATATACTTCCCGGTGCCCCATATTCTTCCATATATTCATGGGATCTCTGCACCAGCTCCCAGTTCCCCGGACACCCTCGCTGTTCCATTTGCTTTCTGGTATTTTCAAGTGCCTGGGGCTGGATATCAAAGGCTACCACATGCCCCTTTTCCCCGGCAAGCAGACTTAAAAGAGCTGTATCATTTCCATTTCCCATGGTTGCATCCATACACAGGTCTCCGGGCTTTACCTGCTGCCGGATAAAAAGCCTGGTATACTGGGTGATCTGGAGATTTTTCATGATATGGTCTCCTGTTCGTCCAGCCCGTAATCCCGGATGGCATGACGGATATGAAGCTGCATGGCCTGCCTTGCCCCGTCCCCGTCACGAAGTTTCATATATTCCATGATCATACTGTGATCAAGAAGCATATCTGTATAGAGAGTCTGTTTCAGCCGGTTTTCCTCAAAGGCTTTGACAAGAGCCTGGTTGATGATCTCCATAAGCCTGATCCCGAATTCATTGTGTGATGCCCTGGCAACTGCATTATGAAATTCCTGATTTCCCAGAGAATTCTCTTCCCTGACAGTACTGCTCTCTTTCAGTTCTTTCCCGATACGCAGGATCTCCTCCAGCTCCCCGTCTGTAGCCCGCACTGCTGCCATGGCCGCCATCTGGGGCTCCAGCATCATTCTCAGTTCATACAGGTCACGGATCTTAACATGCATCACCTTAAGGCTGTCAAAACCAAATTCTTCCGCTGCCTGGGAGGCTTCCATCACATAGGTCCCCTTTCCCCGACGCACCTCAAGCATTCCCTGTGTCACAAGATACTGTACTGCCTCACGGACAGTTGTACGGCTGACTCCCAGTTCCTCTGCAAGCTCTTTCTCATTGGGGAGCTTATCTCCCGGAAGGAACCTTTTCTGCACCATGATCATGTCCATGAGTTCTGATTTAATTCTGTCTGCACGTTTCATATATCGATCATCCTCTGTTTCCATTCATTCTGACTGCCTACCATCATAGCGTAGAATTACTTTTTTGTAAAGCCATGCAGAGGGAACCTGATATCAGACTCTGACCTCTCCCGGCATCTCCTTTCCTTCCTCATAAGCCAGTGCATTCTGAAGAGAATGTTCGATCATATCCCGCACTGCATGATCTGTAAAAAATGCGGTATGCGGTGTGATCACTACATTGGGATAGCTTTCCAGCACTGCCACATCGTGGTCTTTGAGAAGGGTATTTTTGTGGTCAATATTGTAGATAGTCGGCTCGTTATCCAGTACATCAAGGCCTGCCGCACTGATGATGCCTTTTTCCAGGCCATAGATCAGTGCTTTTGTATCAATGTTGGAACCTCTGGAAGTATTGATGATGATCACATCTTTTTTCAGAAGGGAGACATTGTCCAGGTTGAGCATATGATGCGTTTCCGCAGTTCCCGGAGCATGGAAGGTAATGATATCAGAGCTTTTCAGAAGCGTTTCGTAATCCACATATGAGGCGTATTTTTTTACCTCATCCATTTCATAATGATCATAAACCAGTATCTTACATCCAAATCCGGAAATCTGTTTCATCACAGTACGGCCGATCCTGCCTCCTCCAACGATTCCCACAGTCATATCCCGGAGCTCCCGTCCTCTGTTCCATGCCAGAGAATAATCATGCACCCTGTATCTTTCCAGAATATATTTTTCCCTGCGCAGGCACATAAGCATAAGCAAAATAGCATAATCCGCAACTGCATTTGGAGAATAGGTGATATTGGAAACGCGGATTCCCAGTTCCTTTGCCTTTTCAAGTGGAATATGGTCTACGCCGATGCAGCGTGCACAGATACATCTTACTCCTGTATCATAAAGTTTTTCCAGAAGCTCCTCTGAGATCTTGGTACCAACCACTGTAATACAGGAATAGCCTTTTGCAAGCTCTGCGTTTTCCATTGTAGGCTGCTCTTTACAGTACCCAAGCTCCAGGTTCCATTTTTTTTCATATTCCTCAAATAGTTCTCTCTCATCATCTCTGCAGCTGTACACAAAAATCTTCATATCAATCATCCTCCTTATTACAGATATCCTGAAAGTAAAATAACCACCGGAAGTGTCACGATCATCAGGATCATATTTTGTGCCACCGCGACTGTGGCAAATTCCGGTTCACGTCTGTAGGTTTCTGCCATCACCACATTCAGGGAACCTGACGGAAGGGCAGATAATACAAAGGCAGTCACTGCTGTATCATGGGAAATCCCCAACGCTTTCACAACCAGAAACATTGCCGCCGGAAAAATCAACATTCTCAGTGCATCCACCAGAAATATCTTTCTGTCTCCCAGAAAATTCTTTGGTTTCATGCGCCCCATCTGTGCCCCGATGATCAGCATGGAAAGAGGCATCAGCATACCGCCTATGGTACTGAATGCGCTTTCCACTGCCCCCGGGAAACGGAAAGGCATCAGATACAGCACAATGGAGCAGAACGAGATCCATATGATCCGGTTTCCAAACAGTGAACGGACAGTGAGTTTGCCTTTTCCCTCCAGAAGATATATTCCATAGGAAAAAAAGAAAACCTGATACATGCTGTTATGTACAACGGTGTACAAGGTTCCCACATCTCCCAGTATTTCCTGCATCACTGCAAATCCCATAAATCCCACATTTGCAAATACAGACGTAAGTACAAATATGATACGCCCGGATTCTGAAAGTCCCAGCCTCCCGGCAATGATCTGGCACAATACAAGTGCCGCCACATAATATCCCGCTGAAAGAAGAAGGGAAATCCCCATCTCCCGGAGCTGATCTCCGGAAAAGATCTGCTGGGAGGAGGAGATGATCCCGAATGGCAGAACAATATCCATCATAAGGGCAGAGAGAAGCTTGCTGGCCTTTTCATCGATCAGGCCTTTTTTTCCCGCCCAAAATCCTGCGGCTATGATAATAAAAATCTTACATACGATTCCTCCTGCTACCTGGTACATCCCTGACGCTCCTTTATCTGTTTTCTTCTTCCTGCCATGATCCTTCCATCAATGTACATTTCATCTCATGCTTTCCACATGCCTCCCTGGAAATTTCCAGCAGCTTTTTCATATGATCCTTCTCCGGTTCTTCTCTGTCCGTTAAACAGTACTCTCGTCCAAGACTTGTATATTTTCCGACTCCAAGGCGGTGATAGGGAAGAAGCTCCAGTCCTGCTGCCCCACATTCTGCTGCAAAAGCCGCAGTCTGCCTGATATTTTCTTCCTCATCATTACATCCCGGAATCACCGGGATCCTGGCTGTCACATTCCTGTGGATACTGGTAAGTTTCCGGAAATTTTTCAGGATCTGGCTGTTGGAAACGCCGGTGAGCAGATTATGCTTTTTTTCATCCATATGTTTCAGGTCAAAATAAACAAGATCAAGAAAAGATGCAGCCTTAAGAAGTTTTTCCTCCGATGTCATTCCCGTTGTCTCAACCGCCCTGTGGATACCTGCTTCCTTACAAAGCCTGAGACATTCCATAAAAAAATCCCACTGCATCAGAGGTTCGCCACCGGAAAATGTAACACCACCGCCGGATTTTTCATAAAACTCCCTGTCTTTTATCACTTCTTCAATGACTTCTTTTGCTGTATAACTTCTTCCTATGATTTTCTTCCCCTCTGCATAACATTCTTCCCCGCACTTCAGGCACTGTGTACATACTTCCCTGTCAATGGAAAGATCCCTGCCTATGGCACCGGAAGGACAGATATCCCTGCAGTAACCACAGCCGGTACAACGCAAAGGAAAACAGGCAACCTCCGGTTCTTTTCCCTGGCTTTCCGGATTTGCACACCAGAGACATTTCAGAGGACAGCCCTTCAGAAACACTGTTGTCCGGATTCCCGGGCCGTCATGGATAGACAGCTTCTGAATATTAAATATGATCCCGGCCTGCATCTTTTCACCCCTCTCAGCACACGCTGCTTCTGTGTGCCGTACGGTCTATGATATTATCCTGAACCTCATGATCCAGTTCAATGAAGTATGCGGAATATCCTGCCACACGCACCAGAAGGTCACTGTAATGTTCAGGGTCTTTCTGTGCGGCACGCAAGGTCCCGGCATCTACTACATTGATCTGTATATGTTCTCCGCCCATTGCAAAATAAGACTGTATGCAGCTTCTCAGGATCTGAGTTCCTTCATCTCCTTTTATGATATCCGGATCGAATTTCAGGTTCAGAAGAGTTCCGTTGTTACAGCTTTCCTGTCCAATAGATGATACAGATCTCAGAACTGCCGTAGGTCCCTTTTTATCACGTCCTACCATCGGTGAGGCATTGTCAGACACCGGTTCTCCAGCAAGTCTGCCATCCGGTGTGGCACCGATACATTTGCCCTGAAGTACATTAAAGGAAGTGGAAAGTACACAGTTTTCGTAAGTTCCTCCCCGGCTGTCCCGGAATTTACGGATCTCATCATTGTAAGCTGCCAGCATGTTTTCTGCATATCTGTCTACCTGGGATTCATCATTTCCAAACTTTGCGGCCCTGTTAAGGATCTGCTGGCGAAGCCTTTCATGTCCCTGAAAATCCTTAAGCAGGATTTCATTAAAGGATCGGGCATCCATTAATTTTTCCCTGAAAAGAACATAGTCAATAGCTTCCAGACAGTCTGCACCGTTGGCCATTGCAACCAGAAAAACACCGGAACTGTTATAAAGTGCTCCGCCCTCTTCCAGGGATTTTCCTCTTGCAATACAATCCGTCACAAGTGCGGAAGCATAGCCTTTGGGGACATAGACTGCATGCATGGCGCAGACTTTTGTATATGCCTGGCACATGATATCTGCAAAATGCCGTATCTGCTTATGAAGTGCCTCCTCAAAATCTTCAATACAGGTAAATGTTTCCGGATCTCCGGTTTTCAGCCCCATCTCACAGCCGGCAACAGGATCATAACCATTGTTCATCACAAGCTCAATACATTTGGCCGCATTGATATAGCCCACATTGGGTCTGCCATCGGATTTACCCTGAACATAGGGCTCCACACAGCCATGGATGGTCCAGTCCCTGGAGTCCTCCTCTGTGGCACCCTTATGCCGCAGAAGTTTTCCGATCAGCTCTGTGTTATAAAATGCGGGAATACCGCTGCCTTTTTTGATATATTCCAGCGCGAGATCAAATACCTTCTCAGGTATTTTTTCGTGGATCTGCATGGAAATGGAAGGCTGTACAGTTCTTACCAGATCCCATGCCTTAAGGCTGCACTCAGTCAAATCATTGGAGGCGTCACTTCCGTCTCTTTTTATGCCACCCACTGCCATCTGCTGCCACATGGGATATGCCGCAAATGCCAGGGAATCAAAGCTGTCCCGAAGTTTCAGCATTTCTGTACATTTGATATATAAAGCAGCCAGAAGTTCTTTTGCATCTTCTCTGGAAAAATCTCCTTCAAGGACAGATTTTTTATAATACGGATAAAGGTTCTGATCCAGTCTTCCAAGGGCAATGGAATGTCCGTTATCCTCGATCTGCATGGTAAGCTGGAGAAACCATACAAACTGAACAGCCTCCCAGAAATCCCCGGGTTCATTTTCCGGCACATGGGAGCAGACCTCTGCGATCTTAAACAGTTCTTTTTTTCGCTGAGGCTCATTTTCCTTCAGGGCAAGCTTCTGTGCATATGCGGAAAATTTATGTGCAAAACGTATCACTGCCTGGCAGGATATGATATTTGCATGCCAGAAATCCACTTTGCGCATATCCTCAGGGGTTTTTACTTCTGTTCTGCGGAGCATTTCTTCAGCTCTCCCTATCACACCTTTCAGGCCTTCCGGCAGGATCCTTGGATAATCCGGTGAGATATGGCCCATTCCCGTCGTTCTTGCCCCTACAGAAAGGACTCCACATTCCTGGGCTTTCAGCACATAGGGATCCAGTTCTTTTGTTGCCTGGATATCAAAGGTGTTGTCACCCCACTTTTTCAGTATGGTAAGAAGTTCTTCCCTGTCCTCCGGTGTCACCTGAATGGGATCTGTGGTTCTTTTTGGAAAAATATCAATCTCATCCATGATCCATTTTGCACCAAACTCCGGGAATACCGGAACACCTCTCACATATCTGGTCTGGCTTCCCACGATCAGCTCTCCGGGCTGCATATTTACTTCCATATTGTCAAGGATATATGCAAAGGCCATGGCTCTTCTTAATACCGGAGTGGTATCCCCGTATTTTTCATAAGCTTCCGTCACAAGTCTGGCTCTCTCCACGTCAAGCCTTGGCCTGGCTTTTTTCATCCTTTCATTCATCATGTCAAGCCGTTTACGATCCATAGATCAGTCCACATCTCCTTCAGTTGAATAACGTCTCTTTACATCCTCCACGCCGGAAATTCCTCTCTCCACAAAAATATTGTTAGGAGGACATCCCATAACGTGTGTTGCCTGATCTTTCAGCTTCATGGTACATTTTCCGATCAGAACGATATTCTTTGGATCAACACCTTCCGGAAGCTTGTCAATGGGACCTGCGATAATGGTTTTTCCTGCAAGTGTCTGCTCGATGCTGTCATTTTTCATATCCATGATGGCACTGATAACTGTGTTACGGCAGCCTGTACATGCACCTTCTGTAAGGATCAGGTCAAAATCCGGAAGGCCCGGGATCTCCACCTCAAAGGCACGCTTGAACACACGCTTTGTATTCTCAATAGTCTCTCCTGTAACCTCGATCTCATCCAGTGACATGGGGCCAATCTTGGCTCTCTCGGAACCGATACGGATAATCCCCACCTCTTTTGGCTCATATCCCATAAGCATGCTGGTGACCGCATCGCCTGCAACAATATTCCTGGAAGCAACAATAACTCCCATTTCCACAGGATCGCCAAACAGCGGGCCATAGCCTTCCTGTGCAATGGTTCCGTCCACAACTACCATGACCGGTTTTAAGGTTTTGTTGATATCTACAACGCCCTCCTGGACACCTGCTGTGTGGAACCATTTTTTCTGTACGTCATTGATCAGACCTTTCAGGTTTTTCATTCCCAGCGTTACCTCTGTCTGATCATGGGTCTTCATAACAGGGACCGAAATGATCGCATCTGCATCACGTACTGTTTCCCAGGTGTTCAGCTCCTCAAGGAGAAGTCCGTTTTCTACCGGGATCTTACAGCGTTTGTCTTTTTTCAGGTCAACCACTTCGTAACCTTCTTCTCTCAGCTTGTCATATCCGGTAAATTCAATAACCTTTTCCGTATCAACACCTGCTGCACTGGATTCTGCGATCACCGGAATACCGCCGGCTTCTTTTACAAGATCACAGACTGCCTTTGTAACCTCCCAGCGGGTGATGGCTCCGGAAAGTCTTTCTCTTGGGATTGCTGCAAAATTAGGTTTTACAATTACCTTCCAGCCCGGTCTGATGGCACTCTCCATTCCTCCTGCCAGTTCCACTGCTTTCCTTACAGCCTCATGGATCTGTTTTTCATCGTAACAGTCTGTTTTTACAATTGATACCTTTGTTTTTTCCATAATGATCTCCTCCTATAATCCCATTCTTTTCTGAACGATATCTGCCATGATCTGTGCAGTTCCCTCCACACCAAGCAGGGAGCTGTCTATCATCACCTGGTTAAACTCCAGGTCCTTCTGGGTAAATCTTGTATATCTTTTGTGATAGGCATATCTTGCCTTATCAACATCGTTGATCATCTTCATTGCCTCATTGGGCTTCATTCCCAGCTCCTTCACACAGTTTCTCAGACGTGCTTCAATAGGTGCATAAATAAAGAAATTAATATGTGCCGGATCATCTTTCAGGATAAAATCTGAACAGCGTCCCACAAATACACAGGAACCTTTATCTGCCCATTCCATGATGATCTTTGTCTGCATTGCAAAAAGCCTTTCCTTGATCTCCATGGAACTTCCACCGCCCAGTGGATATTTCATAAATGAAAAACGGCTTTTTTCCCGCTCCTCGATCCTGCTTGCCTCAGAAAGGGGAATATTGAGCTGTCTGGCTGCTTCCTCCACAATATCTCTGTCATAAAAGGGAATGTCCAGGATCTCCGCAAGCTTCATGCCGATCATCCTTCCCAGACTTCCGAACTGCCTTGAAATGGTAATATGATATTTTTCCATTTATCTGTTCTCCTTTCCACAGCCTTCCAGGATCATATCCACGATCCTCTCTGCTGCTCCGCTGCAAAGAATTCCAAGCTCTTTCAGCTTATCTGTTACATCTATGGGAAGCTTTTCTCCGTCCATGGTCTCATTGAGAACGCCTCCCATAAACACAGGAACTGTGATTCCGGCTTTTTCCATTTCTGCAAGTACCCTTTTTGCAAAAGTAAGCGCAATTCCGTTATAAGTACTGATGGCAACATAATCACTGTCAGTCTCGATCACAGTTTCTGCGATCTCGTCGGGACTCGCATCTGTTCCGATATCAAACACTGTGGCTCCTGCAGTCCTTAAGATTCCTCCAACCAGCTCCTTACCGAACTCATGGACATCTGTGGAGCATACAACCACCTTGATCCCCTTCAGGCTGCTGCTGTCTCCGTGAAGGTTTTCCAGACATTTCTGACGGATACCATCAATATTTTTAACCATGTCTGTAGGCCATACAGGAATCCTGCCGCCTTCCGGCCGTTCTTTACCAGGGCCGAAATGAGCTTCCAGATATGCAGGTCCCAGTTTTTTCAGAGACATCATCATCTCTGCTGCATTACGGATATCGATTCCCATTGCATCCAGTCCTGCCAGGGTATTTCTGTAAAAGATCTCCGCTCCGTCCAGAAGCTTTTTCTTATCTGTCCGGATCCTGTTCCAGTCTATGTATGGCTCTATCATCCGGGCATAAGCTTCCAGCCTGTTGGAAAGGATCTGTGCTTCCACGATCTCGTCGGGAGAGGGAATCCTAGCTGCCTCGGAAACCGGAACCGCATTCAATCCGTGGCCTGTAGGGGTATGTATCTGAGAGATCATGTCTCCCAGAAGATAGCTGTTGATGACTGTGTAGTTTTCCGTAAAATCCATGCTGAAATCCGTTGTATTTCCATACACCATGCTTCCGCAGGAATCTCCCTCATTGATATCATCCAGAGCCTGTGCAAAGGCGATCCGGAGCATGGGGTCACTGAAAAGATTTCCAAAGCAGTGGCCAAGTTTGGCTCCGCACAGTTCCTGTACAATATATCTTTCAAGCTTCGCCCAGCCAAGGACCACGGAAAGATCATGAAACAGTGCAGGGAAACCATCATCCAGATTGGAGTGGACCAGCATTCCCTTTTCCTTATATTTTGCCATAATGCAGAAACAGGTCACTGTATCGGTAGTTCTTTTATTCAGGTCGTAGCTGAAGGGATACTCATATGTATAATAGTGAGAGGCATTTCCGATGGTGGTTCCTCCTGCTGCAAATGCACATCTTAAATTTTCCACCGCATTTAAGGTTCCGATCATGTTATCTCCGAAATGTACCATAACCGGCGCTGCCTGCGCCACGTCGATCCACTCCTGAGGACTTTCAAATACAAGACCAGCTCCTCTGGGAACCTTATCCCTCATTTCCGGGGGAACACCCATCTGACAGTCCAGACAGATTCCAAAACGATCCAGCCTGCAGCCTTTTTCTTCAAGTTTTTTATAGATGTACTGAATAGCTTCCCTGGTTTCCTCCGCAGAGTTATATCCGATATGGGCATGACGCATGATCCGTCCTTCTTTTTTGCACCGTTCCTTGTACTCTCTTTCGGAATCCACATGCATCTTATCCATGAAAGGACTTCTTCCAAGTACCCAGCCCTCTGATATCTCATCTGCCCGGGTCTTTAATTCTTCCATCGAGGGAAGCTCTTTTTCTATAAGCTGCTGTCTTGAGATCTGTTTCATAACAACCCCTCTTTTCTATGTTATATTCTGATGATGTTCTTTCTGGCAATCTCCAGGGCACCTCCCGGATCTTCCCCACAGGCCAGGCCTACGGCAAAAAGAAGATACGCACTGTCCAGATAAAATTCTGCCTGTAAGGGGAGAAGTTTTTCAGGCTCATTTTTTCTGCGAAGTGCATATTCCATTACAGTTTTTGGATCTTCATTATTGATGACAGGTCCTCCGGTTCCCACAATACGGATCACATTTGTGAGATCCTTACCTTCACGGATCTCTCTCTCATCTTTGGAATAATAATTAAGGATCCGGCCGCTGTGCCTTCTGGCACCTGTATATACGGCCTGTTTTGCAAGAAATCCATCCACAGATTTTTCCTGTCTGTTTTCCGGAATGTAATCAGAATGTTCTGTTCGGAAAAGGCATTTTTTCTTCAGGATATCCCAGGGCAGTTCCGGCGGGATTTCTTCCATATCTGCGGCTCCCAGAAGTGAAACCGCACTGGAACGAAGTCCCAGATCACCTTCCACAGTTCTTTTGTGTTCCGGCTCCGGTGCGCCTATCACCTTATGTTCTCCTGCCCTGTTTCTGGTAAAACTGTATACATCGGTAGTTGCACCGCCTACATCAAAAAGCATACATTCTCCAAGCCCTCCGGTTCCGTTAAGACCATCAGCCAGAAGTGCACCGCCTCTCAGCACTGCTGCAGGGGTGGGCATCAGAACATCTCCCACCATGCTCCTCACTTTTCCAAGTCCCTTCATACCTGTGATCCGTCTCATGAAAATATTTCGGATAGCCTCTCCTGCAGGCTCCGTATGAAGTGCGCCAAAGGATGGAAAAACATTTTCCACTGTGTAACATTCCTTCTGCCTCATGAGAAACAGTGATCTGACTTCTGCTGCTGTTTCCTGATTCCCGGCATATACCACAGGGCTGGTAAATCCGGCAAGCCCGGCCAGCTTCCCGGCATTTTCCATCAGCCACTGGCTGTTTCCGCCTTCCACACCACCGCACAGAAGCAGGATCTCCGGATTGATCTCCCGGATCTCTTCCAGATCCTCCGGCTTAAGTCTGCCCCAGTAGCTTCCGATCACCCTGGCCCCTGCCCCAAGTGCGGCATTGGCTCCTGCCAGAAAACTGTATCGTTTTGTCAATCCTACAACTACCATCCGGAGGCCTCCGGCTGCGGAACTGCTTGCCAGCATCCTGGCATTTTTTACTCCTTCTGTGCCGATGACCTTTTTTGCTTTTTCAAGATTGGCTCTCAGAGCTATGCTGGCGTCTGTGGCAACTGTGGACGCATGTCTTGTTGTCATAACTTTTTCGCCGTTTGTCAGATCCAGCACTGCCATCTTGGTGTAGGTGCTGCCAAAATCCACTGCAATGGTATATGCCATCCTCTCACCTCAATTCATCAATAATCCGCCGCTGAAATTAACCACTTCGCCGTTAAGGTAATCGGCTTTGTCACTGCACAGGAACACTGCCAGCTCTCCGATCTCAGAAGGATCTGCCATACGGCCCTTCAGCACCTGGCTGATCTGTGTTTTCCATCTGCCTGCCTTCAGCACCGGTTCCGTTGCCACCCAGCCCGGCGCGATCCCGTTGGATGTGATCCCGTATTCAGCAAGTTCTATGGCAAAGGATTTTACCAGGCTGTTTAATGCTGCTTTGGATGCCGCATATGCGGTGATCCCTGCTGTCGGCTTCCAACTGTCCACAGAACTGATACTGAGGATCTTCCCTGATCTCTGGTCTTTCATAAAGTGGTTCACCACTGCTCTGGTCATCCGGAAAACTCCCATGACATTTACATCAAAGATATGGGAAAAATCTTTATCTTCCATCTCCAGAAAAGGTGCTGCGGGATAGATTCCTGCATTATTTACAAGAACATCAATACGTGCAAAATCTTTTTTTATATTCCGGACCGTGCTCTCCACACTGTCCGGAGAGCACAGGTCACAGAAATAAAATTCTGCTCTTACCTTATATTTTTCTTTCAGTTCCTCTGCCACGGCACTGCCTTTTTCCCTGTTTCTTCCTGTAAGGATCACATCAGTTCCAGCAGTGGCAAAGCTCTGCGCAATGGCTTTTCCGATTCCTGTATAGCCTCCTGTTACAAGGGCTGTTTTATTGAAAAAACCGTTTTGTTCCATATTTGTCACTTCCATCAGTCTTTTGCAAGATCTTTATATTTTTCAATGATATCCTCGCCCCAGACATCTTTTGACATTTCACCGATGGTTCCGTCATCCTTCAGCTCTTTGATGGCTCCGTTAACTGCCTCAAGAAGATCCTTGTTATCTTTGTTGATAATAAAATGTGCACCTACTACAGTGAATGGATCTTCGATCAGGTCGATCTTGGAAGCCAGATTGGAGTCTGCATCAAGAACATCTGTAAGCATTGCCGGATCATTCATAACTCCGTCATATCGTCCGCTTGCCACATACTGCAGAGCATCTGTCATTGAGATCAGAGTGGAACCTGTATCCTGTGTGATATCCGCATCCGGATGCTCTTCCATGTAGTCGTTATAAACCTGACGGAGACCATCCTGTTCAGGTACGGGAACCAGTGTCTTACCCTTCATATCCTCAATGGATTTGATTCCGCTTCCTTTTTTTACTGCAAGACAGATCGCTGTGTAGAAATAGGAATCACTGATCAGGAATTTTTCCTCTCTTGCTGAAGTTTTGTATTTGTCACCGGCCTCTATATCGTACTGTCCGGATTCAAGTCCTATGGAAGCTGCGTCATAATCAACCATCTCATATGTAAAATCATAGTCGTCAAGTTTTTCATCAATTTTCTGAAGTACATCATAGTCAAATCCGGCAAGATTTCCATCTTCGTCCAGGTAGGAAAATGGAGCCACATTGGAATCCAGTGCGATCTTGACTGTTTTTGCCTTTGCAGATACAGGTACGGCAGCCACGCCAAGTACCATTGCAGCAGTTACACTGACAGCGAGCATTTTTTTCATTCTGAAGTTCATCATAATCTTCTCCTCCTCTTGATCAAATGTTATCAGAAGCTGTTATTTAAATATCCCTGCGGGATAGATAAATCTTTATTTGCGGATATTGCTTAAAAACTGTTTTGTTCTTTCTTCCTTAGGATGATCGATAACCTCCTCTGGTCTTCCCTGTTCAATAACCTTGCCTCCGTCCATAAATACCACTCTGGAAGCTACATCATGTGCAAAGCCTATCTCATGTGTGACAACGATCATTGTGATTCCTGTTTCTGCCACATCCTTCATTACGTTTAATACCTCTCCTACAAGCTCCGGATCCAGTGCCGAGGTAGGTTCATCAAAAAGTATTACCTCCGGGTTCAGCACCAGTGCTCTCGCAATCGCTGCACGCTGCTGCTGTCCGCCGGACATCTGGGACGGATAATAATCAAGTCTCTCTCCAAGTCCTACCTTCTGCAGTGCCTGAGCACTTAATCTCCTGGCTTTTTCCTTTTCCATTTTCTGGACAAGTACCAGACCTTCCATTACATTCTGGAGTGCTGTCATATTTTTGAAGAGATTGTAGTTCTGAAAAACCATTGCTGTTCTTTTTCTCACTTCATGGATCTCTTTCTTGGATGCATCTGCACAGTTCACATCCATGTCGTCAAATTCAATATGTCCCTCATTTGCAGCATCCAGAAAATTGATGGTCCGGAGAAATGTTGTCTTTCCGGAACCGCTGGGACCCAGGATCGCCACAACCTCTCCCTTTTCAATTTTAAGATCCACACCTTTTAAAACGTTCAGGTCTCCAAAAGATTTTTTGATTCCTCTCATCTCGATCATAATGCTTCTCTCCTCTCCGCCTGAAAAATTATGAAATAAAAAAAAGGACAGCAAAGATGGATTTACGCTTCTTTGCTATCCTTAACTATTTCTTATCCAGTTCCATTTCATTCTGGCAATGTTGTAATATGTCTTATTTGTTGTCTGATGTTGCATAGAAGATATCACTTTCATCATACTTTGTCAATACCTTTTTCCCTGAAATTTTTTAAAAACATTGTTCCTGCACAGTAAAGAAGCAGAAATACCATACCTGCCTGGAGATATTTCACATCTACTTTGTTTACATATCTCACTGCTGCCAACACTGCAAGCACACCGCAAAACGACATCACCGCAGGCTTGCCTGCATAGCTTTTTTCGTCCAGAAACTGAAAAGCTCCAAAGCAGCAGCTTACCACATTCCCGGCCATGACCACCGGATATACTGCCCTCATGCTCATTCCCAGCAAAAGCAGGATCGCCATGTCAGGCACTGTAGCTCCAAGCCCTATCATATTCAGGCCTCCGAAAACAAAGAATCCTGCCATTGCCACTGCCAGTTTCCAGGAGTGCAGCCCTTCTGCCCCGCCTCCCTGGATCCCGAAAAAGAACAGCCTGAATATGATCAGCCCGGCAGCACCAATAAGACAGATCCCCATTACCAGCCGAAGGAATCTTACATTCATATGTACGATCAGCTTCACTCCCACAACAGCTCCCGCTGTTTGTGCAGCCACACATGCAAGAAGCGTTATGGGATCCACTTCCACAGTCCCCAGAAATGCAAGTGCCATAGTTCCTACAGGAAGGATTGCCGCTACGATGATGGTTCCCGGAAGGAGCTCATCATCCACCCGGTTTCCTTTCCTGTAAAACAGCATGGATATGGGACTGTCTGATATCCCGAAGGTACCCAGAAACATGGCACATACGGAAGCCAGTCCATAATACCAGAATTCTCCCTTTTCCCTGCTTACACTGTCACGATCCCTGTAAAGCTGCCTGAACAGCCGAATGCTGTAAACTGCCATAAGCAGTAAAATCCCGACAAATACTACTTTGACCATACGCAGCTCCTATTTTGCGGCAACCATGCCATTGCGGTTAAAATGATTTGCACGTTTCTCAAGTACAGCAAAAACTCTCTCAAGGATCAGGTTCAGGGCCCAGTACAGAAGTGCTGCAATAGTATATGCCTCCAGGAAATTCAGGCCGCTTCCTGCAACTGTTTTAGCCTCTCCCATAACATCCATGACCATAACCATATATGCCAGGGAAGTATCCTTCACCATTCCGATAAAAGTATTTCCCACATTTGGAAGTGCAACAACCACTGCCTGTGGGATGATCACCCGCCGCATAGCCTGTACAGATGTCATTCCGATGGAATGTGCTGCCTCCATCTGTCCTGCATCCACGGACATCAGTGCAGAACGGATCACCTCTGACATATAGGCGGTATAATTACACACAAGTGCAACAGCGGCGACCGCAAAGGGAGGAATGATCACGTAGGTATCCATTCCCATGGTATCTACCAGCGACTGTATCCATATAGGCAGTGCTACAAAAACAAAATATAGCTGTACCATAAGTGGGACACCACGGATAAAATTCAGATACACTGATGCAAGTTTTCCAAAAAACGGTACATTGTACATCCTGCAAAGACATACCACAAGTCCAAGTGCAGTACTGAATACCATTCCAACCACTGTCAGAAGCAGTGTCACGGGAAGTCCTTCAAGAATTTTGGGAATCGCGGAAATTGCAAATTCAACATTAAATACCATACTATCTACCTCCTTGCCATTCTTACTTTTCTGCCGGAACCAAGGACACGCATATCCTTGTTAAGGCGACATTCGATTCCATGCAGGCATTTATCCAGGATAAAGCATACTACCCAGTAGCACACTGCAACACCTGTATAAATTCCAATAGATCCGATTCCGTGACGGGCATTTACCAGTGCGCTTCCTCTTCCCATCATCTCCACAAAACCTATGGAAAAAGCAAGGGAGATCGCCTTGAAATCATCCAGCAGCAGGTTTGTCATGCCCGGCAGTGCGATCCTTGCACCCTGAGGAAGGATCACTCTTCGAAATACCTGGAAAGAGCTCATTCCAATACTTAAACCTGCTTCGATCTGACCTTTTTCAATAGAATAATACGCACCTCTGAATGTCTCCGCCAGGAAAGCCCCCAGGTTAAACCCGTAAGCCACATAAGCAAAAATTGCCACGTTCCACTGGTTTGCCGCTGTAATTCCAAACCCGTTGATAAAAATTGCTTTCAATCCGAAATAAACAATAAGGATCTGTATCAGAAGCGGTGTTCCTCTCTCAAAAGATATGAACACAGCCAGGATCGTTTTTAATATCCTGATTTTTTTAAGTCTGACTGCCGCAAAAAGAATTCCAAGCACAATTCCCGTGAAAACCACACACACAAACAGAAGCAGTGTTTCCGGGATCACTGACGCGACTTTCGGCAATGTATCAATAAAAGCATTTACTGACTTCATTTCCTTTCCCTCCTTTTTTACAGGCTTTCCATAAATTTCCGGATACGTCTTAAACCTTCTGCCATATCCTCCGGTGAGCATACATAGGAAATTCTCACAAATCCCTCTCCTGCTGCTCCAAATGCGCTTCCCGGAACTACCACTACCCTGGCTTCTTTAAGAAGCTTCACAGCAAATTCCTCGGAAGTCATTCCGGTCTGCCTGATATTTACAAATGCATAAAAAGCTCCTTCCGGTGTCACCATGGAAAGTCCCGGCATGGTCCCGATCTCTTTCATGATCAGTCTTCTGTTTTCTCCGTATACACGGCTCATGATCTGAAGTGTCTCATCCGGACCATTCAGTGCAGCCAGCGCCGCATACTGGGTTGGTGTGTTCACACAGGAAACCACATTTTCCTGGATTTTCACCATATCCCCAATGATCTCAGAAGGTCCCAGGGCAAATCCACATCTCCAGCCTGTCATTGCATAGGTTTTGGAAAAGCTGTCCACGATCACAGTTCTTTCTCTCATTCCCGGACAGGTTGCAATGGAAAAATATTTTGCATCACCGTACAGAAATTCCTGATATACCTCATCTGTGAGAAGATATAGATCTTTTTCAACACAAAGCTCTGCAATTTCTCTCAAGGTCTTCTCATCTGTCACACTTCCGGTCGGATTGGACGGTGAATTGATAAGAAGAAGCTTGGTCTTATCTGTCACTGCATTTCTCAGGTTTTCCACGTTGTACCGGAACCCGTCTTCCTCTTTAAGCGGCACGATCTGGGGAACTGCACCGCACATTCCGATCTGTCCGATATAATTGGAAAAATACGGTGCTCCCATAAGCACTCCATCTCCCGGTTCCAGGAGCACTTTCATGGTAAGATAAAGAGCTTCCACTCCACCGGAGGTTACCATGATCTCTGATTCCGGATCATATTCCACTCCCTTTTTGATCTTCATTTTTTCTGAAAGAGCCTGACGCAGAGGCAGGATACCGGCATTTACCGTATAATGGGTATCTCCCCTGGAAATAGCATCCTCTGCAGCCCGGGTTATATGTTCCGCAGCCGTAAAGCCCGGCTCCCCAAGAGAAAAACTGATAACATTATCCATCTTCTGTGCCATATTGAACATTTTACGGATACCAGATCCCGGCAGTGCCTCAATTGCCTGATTTCTTTTTTTCATTGAGCATCCCTCCACACTTTTTTTCAAACACACTATAAAGAAAAAGACAAGGCAAAGATGCCACAGCTTCTTTGCCTTGTCCTATCTCTCATATGTTGTCTAATGTCTTTTCAATACTATATACAATTTTTTTTGATTTGTAAAGTCCTAATTTAAAAAATTTTTGATCTGCTTACCGGATGCGGAAGCTGCTCTCCACCTCAACAGGGATCTGTTTCTCCTCGATTCCGTCAATTTCCACATAGCTCTGGCGTCCAAGCTGCGCTATCATCTCATTGATGATCTCCCGATCCCCCTGCAGTTCCATCTCCACACGGTCATCCCAGAGATTCTTCACCCAACCGGTCAGTCCCAGGGCCTGGGCAATATAATACGAACGATACCGGAAGCCAACTCCCTGCACTCTTCCTGAAAAATAAAAATGTTTGCGAATATCACTCATCGGCACTCTCCCTTTTCTGTCGGTTATTTTCTGTCCTTTCCCGCTCCGCATATTGTATTGTATATATAGTAAACGTTTTTTGCAGTATTGTAAAGTAAACATTCCCGGTGAATATTTCATTTTTCTTTTTCAGAATTCCTGATATAATAAAAATGGCTGCGGCCTGTATATATTTTTTATACAATTTTCTTATGGAGGTACATAGTCATGAATGAAGTGATCAAATCTTTACTTGAAAGAAGAAGTATCCGCGCATACAAAAAAGACCTGGTTCCCCGGGATGTTCTGGATGAGATCCTGAAAGCCGGAGAATACTCTCCCAGTGGCATGGGCAGACAGGGAACTCTGATGGTTGTCACCCAGGATGCTGACCTTGTGGCAAAGCTTTCCCACATGAACGCTGCTGTTATGGGCAGCAAGGCAGATCCTTTTTACGGTGCTCCCACTGTGATCATTGTATTCGCAGACAGCGATATGCCTACCTGTGTGGAAAACGGAAGTCTTGTTATGGGAAATCTTATGAACGCTGCTCATGCTCTTGATGTTGACTCCTGCTGGATCCACCGTGCAAAAGAGGTCTTCAGCTCCGAAGAAGGCAAAGCCCTCAAAAAAGAATGGGGCGTTCCGGACAATTATGTTGGTATCGGACACTGCGTTCTCGGCTACAGAGACTGTGACTATCCGGAGGCAGCTCCACGTAAGGACGGATTTGTGATCCGCGTATAAATTGTTATATTTTTGTGAGAGATCCGGGACGCTTCACCTGTGGAGGGACGTTTTTGCGGTGCAATACCTTCCCACCACAGGTGTGATCCTGCCCGGCAGGGATTTTTTCATAAAATCTACTGCATTGTCTTATCCTTGTATTTTGATATCTCCTCCAGATATTTCTGTCCCAACCGGCTGATACTGACACCCTTTCTGGCCAGATACCCTATAGTCATCACCTCATCTGAATCCAGCTTCACAGCACAGTAATCCGAACCGTTCAGTTCCTCACAGATGATTCCCGAGCACAGCGTATAGCCGTTAAGGCCTACCATAAGGTTCAGCATGGTAGCCCGGTCATCGGCTTTGATAAGACGCTTATACTCATAAGTGCTTAAAACCTCCTCCGCAAAATAAAAGGAGTTGTTTCCTCCCTGTTCAAAAGACAGACATGGATATTCTTTGAGCTCCTCCAGAGAGATGAGCTTCTTTTCTGCCAGAGGATGTCCTTTCCACATGTATACATAGATGCTGCAGTTCATAAGTTCATGGAATTCCAGCCCGAACTCATGGAAAAGCTTGGTAAGCACTTTTCTGTTAAAATCATTGAGATACAAAATCCCGATCTCACTTTTGAAATTCCGTACATCCTCTATGATCTGATAAGTCTTTGTTTCATGAACCGCAAACTCATATTCATCCATTCCGAACTGTTTCACAAGCCCCACAAAAGCATTCACCGCAAAAGTATAATGCTGGGTGGAAACACTGAATTTTTTTCTGGACTGTTCCTTGGAAATATATTTGGATTCCATCAGTTCATACTGCTCTACCACCTGTCTGGCATAGCCTAAGAATTCCTCTCCCTCCGGTGTCACAGAGATTCCTCTGTTGGATCTTCGGAACAGCTCGATCCCTGTCTCCTCCTCCAGCTCCTTTATGGCTGAGGAAAGGCTTGGCTGTGAGATAAAAAGGCTTCTGGCCGCCTCATTCATAGATCCTGCTTTTGCCACTGTAATGGCGTATCTAAGCTGTGCAAGTGTCATATATGTTCCCTCCAAATTTAACGGCGTAACAAATGCCGCACAGGCTGTTTCTCCTGTGCGGCATTACCTCAGGTCATTCTGATATCTGTATATTTCAAACATGCTCTAGTACAGATAATTGCAGTTTACATAACCCTCTTTGCCAAGCTTTGGTGAATATACGTACCAGTAAGTGCTGTCACTGGTATCCCTTACCTCTACGGTATCACCGGAATAAAGCTGGCCGATCTCATTGCTGTCGTCAAATGCCTTGGCTGTACGAAGGGCAAGGTATCCTTTGGCTACGCTTACTGTCTTTGTGGGATAAGTCACTGCTGTTGATGCTGTGCTTCCTCCTACCAGATAGTTTTTGTTTACATAACCGGACTTGTTAAGCTTCGGTGAGTATACATACCAGTAGGTTCCATCACTGCTGTCTGTTACCTGTACGGTATCACCTGTATAAAGCTCACCGATCTCATTGCTGCTGTCAAACGCCTTGGCTGTACGAAGGGCAAGGTATCCTTTGGCTACCTTAACTGTCCAGGTATCTCCTCCTGTTGATGGGGCTGCTGAGGAGGAACCTCCTGTAAGATAGTTCTTGTTTACATAGCCTTCCTTGTTAAGCTTCGGTGAATATACATACCAGTAAGTTGCATCGCTGGTATCCTTAAGCTGTACCACATCACCTGTATAAAGCTCACCGATCTCATTGCTGCTGTCATATGCCTTGGCTGTACGAAGGGCAAGATAGCCTTTGGCTACCTTAACAGTTCTTGTTTCTCCTGAAGAGCTGTTATTATAGAGATAGTCCTTATTTACATAACCGGACTGGTTAAGAGTCGGAGCATACACATACCAGTAGGTTGCATCACTGCTGTCTGTTACCTGTACGGTATCGCCTGTGTAAAGCTTGCCGATCTCATTGCTGCTGTCGTATGCTTTTGCACTTCTCAGAGCAAGATAGCCTTTGGAAACTCTTACTGTCCAGTTTCCTGCGTTAGATGTATCCACTGCCTTTAAGTAATCTTTGTTTACGTATCCTGCCTTGTTCAGAGATGCAACGTATACATACCAGTATGTGGCATCACTGGTGTCTGTAACCTCTACAGTATCACCGGAATAAAGCTTGCCGATCTCATTGTTCTTATCGTATGCCTTGTCACTTCTCAGGGCAAGATAACCCTTCTCTACATTAACCCTGTAGATTGTGCCGGCTTTTGCAATATGTGTATTTAACGGAACGGATACCGTAAATACCAGTGCAAAAAGCGCAAGCCATTTCAGAATGGCAAATCTTGTTGTGTTTTCTTTTCTTTCCATAGTCAGTCCCCCTTACCTTATTTGTTAGCTGTTATAATAATCGTAGATCTGCCGACTCAGGGATGCGATGGAATTCTGGGCAGAACCCACTTCTCCAAGTCCCTCTGACATAAATACGATAACAACATCATTGGAAGTATTATAAATGATTCCTGCATCGTTCTCCACATTGGAAAGCTCGCCTGTCTTGTTTGCCACGCTTACACCTGCCGGCATCTGTGCAGGGATCTTGTTCCTTCTCTGCTGCCCTGCAAGAAGAGCGAACATATCGGATGCATGTGCATACTCCTGAATGGAAGCTGTGCTTCCTGTGCTCTCTGTGGGCGCCGGCTCAGGGCCTTCCGCATCTGCCTTTTTCTCCGCTTCGGTCTTCTCTGTTTCGGATTTCTCTGCTGAGACTGAACTGTCATCAGCTTTCTTCTGTGACGGCCCTGCGGATTCTGCTTCGGCTGCGGCTGATTCTGCAGATGCTTCTGTTGTCTTTGCGGTTTCCGATGTTTCTGCAGCATCTGTCTCTGCTGTCTTCGTGGCCTCCGGTGTTCCGGTGGCTTCTGCTTCTGCTGCTTCGGCTGCTTTTGCTGTTTCCGGGGTTCCGGTGGCCTCTGCTTCTGCTGCTTCGGCTGTTTCCGGGGTTCCGGTGGCCTCTGCTTCTGCAGTTTCGGCTCTTTCCGCGGTTCCGGTGGCTTCTGCTTCTTTGTTCTCTGACATATCTGTCTCTGAGGAAATACCGAAATTTCCTGCATAGACAGATCTCAGAAAACGTCCGCAGTCACTGACTGAGGTATAGTTATCTCCGTTGGCATTACTCTGGAGAAGCAGCCGCCCCATACTGGTATCTGTGTAGCCATGTGTCTGGCAGAAGCTGTTTACCGCATTCATTCCTGCTGCGGAATCGCCGCCTCCCAGATAAGATACCAGTGTATTGGCAGCATCATTGTCACTGACTGTGATCATGGAATGAAGATTGGATTCCACACTGCTCTGTCCGTACTGTGCAACCACACTGTCATAATTATCATAGACAGCGCCCATGATATAAAGCTTGATCAGGCTGGCCGCCTGCATGGCATGGGAATTTACGCTTCCTTCAGAATTCCTCTTAAGATCACTGATATATACTGCCCAGCTTCCGTTACCTGCCGGGAAACCTGCCTCCACATTTTTAAGGATCTGCTGCAGCTTCTCATCTGTAAGTGAGCCCACATTACTGTCCTCCTCAGGAACCGAATTACTTCCGAAAACGCTCTCCTCTGAGGACCCTCCTGACGGTGAAAGAGTTCCCTCTCCTTCCAGGCTGGCTGTATCCTGCTCTGCGCTTTCTTCCCCTGCCGTGTCTTCAGCTCCATAACAGGTGACTCCACCTGCAGATGCCAGAACCGCTGCTGCCACAAAAACAGCGCCGTATCTTCTCAGCCTGACAGCACCGGATCTTTTCCCGGATGTCTGTTTATTTCTGTCCATTGTCCTTCCTTTCCTGTACTGATAATCTTTTTGTCCTTTACAAACATCTTTTTTGTCCTTTAATTATAATAGTTTTTTCCTATAATGACAAGATTTCAGACATAATTTTGTTGACATAGAAAGTTATTTGTGTTATATTACAAATAGAACAGCTGGAGGATTTATCAACCAGAGAAAAATTCATACACTGACATAATCCCCCGGAGTTTCTCCGGGGTTGCTTTTATTTTATACGACCACAGACAGGAGGGTGAGTATCATGCCATCAAAAAGAGATTATTATGAAGTTCTGGGTATTGACCGAAACGCAGACGAAAACGCTATTAAAAAAGCATACCGTAAACTTGCCAAGAAGTATCATCCTGATACCAATGCAGGCAATCCGGCGGCAGCAGATAAATTCAGGGAAATAAACGAAGCCTACGACATACTCAGTGATCCAAAGAAGAAGAAAATGTACGACCAGTTCGGCCACGCAGCCTTTGAAGCAGGATTCGATCCGGAGGCCGGTGCCGGAACCGGAGGTTTTGGCGGTTTCCACAGCACAAATAACGGTGGATATCAGGAATATCACTTTACCGGCGAAAACATGGACGATATTTTCGGAGATATTTTCGGAAATATGTTCCATGGCGCAGGATCCGGTGGCAGTGGTTTTGGCAGCGGATACCAGCATTTTACAGGTAATGGAGGCGGTTTCCACCGCAGCAGCGGATTTAGCGGCAGTGATTTTGGCGGAAACGGCTTTCACAGCAGCGGTTTCGGTGGATTTCATCAGCAGGATTTTCCACAGAAGGGCTCTGATGTCAGGGCCAGCATCAATGTAACCTTTGACGAAGCTGCTTTCGGCGCTGATAAAAGGATTTCCCTTTCCGGTCCGGATGGAAGTTCCGGTGCCCCGCAGACTTTACAGGTACACATTCCTGCAGGTATTGACACAGGCAAGAGCATCCGTCTGAAGGGAAAAGGTATGCCAGGTACCGGCGGCGGAGAACCAGGCGATCTGCTTCTTAAAGTCACAGTGGGTTCACGCCCGGGCTATGAACGGAAGGGTTCCGATGTTTACACAACTGTTTCCATCCCGTATACAACTGCTGTATTCGGTGGAGAAGCCACAGTTCCTACCCTGTATGGAAACGTAGTCTGCAAGATCCGGGAGGGTATGCAGTCCGGTTCCAGGATCCGTCTCAGAGGAAAAGGTATCGTCTCCATGAAAAATCCACAGGTTCGTGGCGACCAGTATGTTACGATCCAGATCCAGGTTCCGCAGAATCTGAATTATACCGCAAAAGAAAAACTGCATGAATATGCAAAAGCCTGCGGCCTGGAACGAAATAACACCAGCGGTTCCCACGTTGCATGAAGAGAACCATAGCAAGAGAAAAAACAAGGTCATACAGCACATATCCCAGGCTGTATGACCTTGTTTTTTATAAACGTTTTTTCATATAGAACTGCATCAGCTTCAGTTGGCCGGAACATTGTCCGCTGTGTCTGATGTTCTCAATGTGTCTGATCTGATTTCCCAAAATATCAGTTCAGTGTCATATCTCCGTCTTTTACCCATCCAAGTTTGCGGACAAACATATTGATCAGCGGACAGAGCACTGCCGGGAGAATGAATGAGATCAGGAAAAGTCCAACCCAGTCCACAGCCGTGACAGCCGTTTTGGTTCCTGCTGCAATGTCGTTCATCCAGCCTGTATAGACACCGATCTGTCCTACAAAACCACAGGTACCCATTCCTGAGGATACGGCTGTTCCATTCATCTGCAGTTTAAAGAGACAGGTTGCGACAGGTCCTGTGATCGCAGATGTGACGATCGGTGCGATCCAGATCCTTGGATTTTTCACAATATTTCCCATCTGGAGCATGGATGTTCCGATTCCCTGTGAAATCAGACCGCCCCATTTGTTTTCCTTAAAGGACATAACCGCAAATCCTACCATCTGTGCACAGCAGCCTGCTACTGCAGCGGCGCCTGCCAGTCCGGTAAGTCCCAGTGCCGCACAGATCGCAGCGGAGGAGATCGGCAGTGTCAGTGCGATTCCCACAAATACGGAAACCAGGATTCCCATAAAGAACGGCTGCAGGTCTGTCGCCCACATGATCACGCTTCCAACCTTCATGGCTGCTTTTCCAAGAGCCGGTGCCCACCATGCAGAAAGGCCCACACCTACGCCGATGGTTACAAGAGGAGTCACCAGAATATCGATCTTTGTCTCCTTGGAAACTGCTTTGCCGATCTCAGATGCAACAATAGCAACAAACAGTACAGCCAGAGGGCCGCCTGCTCCGCCAAGTGCATTGGAGGCAAAACCTACTGTGATCAGTGAAAACAGCACCAGCGGCGGGCAATGCAGGGCATAACCAATGGCTACCGCCATGGCAGGACCACTCATTGCAGATGCCAGAGATCCAACTGTGTACTGGGTATCATTGACTGTGGCAACTGCCATAGTCAGAAACGGAATGTGAAACTGTGTGCCAAGGGTGTTGATGATCGTACCTATCAGCAGGGAACAGAAAAGTCCCTGTGCCATGGCTCCCAGTGCATCGATACCGTATCTCTTCAGAGAGATCTCGATATCCTTCCGTTTCAGAAACGCTTTGAATTTTTCCATTTTAAAACTCTCTCCTTACCCTGATCCGTTTCCCGTCGGATCAGTTCTTTTATTCCTGCTGCTTCCACAGGCAGTAACTTTTCCCTCAGGCTATACCCGGGGAAATTTTTATTTACAGAAAGTCTCGCTGACCTTCTCAAGTTCCTCACGGATGGAAATATGCTGCGGACAGACTTCCTCACACTGTCCACATTTTACGCACTGGTCTGCACGCTTTCTGCCATGGCTGCTTACCAGCCACTCCTCCTGATGAGCTGCGGCAGCTTTGTTTCCGTATAGTGTCAGGTAATTCATCGCTGTGAAGGAACCGGAGATTCCGATTTCCATTGGGCAGACTTTTGCACAGTAATTACAGGTTGTACATGGAATCAGGGGGATTTTGCTCATAGCTTCTCTTGCCTTGTCAAGAGTTTCCTTCTCACTGTCTGTAAGACCGTTAAAATCTTTCATAAAGGAAAGATTATCCTCCATCTGTGCAACGTTACTCATTCCTGAAAGAACTGTGATAACTCCCTCAAGATTTGCAGCAAAACGGATCGCCCAGGAAGCATTGGATGCCTCCGGCTCTGCTGCCTTCAGTATATCCTCAACAGACTGTGGCGGTGTTGCAAGCATACCACCCTTTACCGGCTCCATGATCACTACCGGTTTACCATGCTTTCTTGCCACCTCATAACATGCTCTTGACTGAATGGCCGGATTTTCCCAGTCAGCATAGTTGATCTGAAGCTGTACAAACTCCATCTCCGGATGTGCATTAAGGATCGCATCCAGCTCTTCCGGTGTTGAATGGAAAGAAAATCCGGCGTGTTTTATAAGTCCGGCTTCTTTCTGCTCATGGATCCAGTCCCATAAACCGTAATCATCGAAATATTTCGTTCTGTGTTCTCCGAGATTATGAAGCAGATAAAAATCAAAGTAACCTGCCTTTGTTCTCTCCAGGGATGTCTTAAACTGTGCAACTGCTTCATCTCTTGTCTTGCAGTTGATCCATGCAGCCATCTTGGTGGCAAGCTGATATTTCTCTCTCGGGTAACGTTCTACCAGAGCTTCACGGATAGCATCCTCACTTCCTGCATAAGCCCATGCAGTATCAAAGTATGTAAATCCTGCATCCAGGAATTTATCTACCATGACCTTGGTCTGTTCTGTATCGATCCCGCCTTCTTCCTTCTGCGGAAGGCGCATCAGACCAAATCCCAGTTTTTTGATCTCTTCTCCTAAATATGCCATAGTTGTTTTCTCCCTTCTTGATATTCTGCGGCCGTCTTAACCGCGTTGTTTTTATTATAACGGTATTTTTCCTGATGGTAAACCTTTTTCTTTTACAACTGTCAAGACAGTAGTCTCCCGATTGCAGTTCACAGACATAGCTTCCTGTAAGAAAGAATCCTGCAAGCAGGATTCTCCGCCTGCGGCGGGTCGCTTCAGCGACATAATTCCTCTCCGACGCAGTGCGATCCTGCCCGGAGGGCTTTTTTATGGCATTGGAACATTACGGAGTAATTTCCTATGCCACAAAAAAGGCTGCTGTCCGCACCTTGCAGAACAGCAGCCGTTTCACGGCAATATTATCTATTATTTATGCCACAGACTGATCTCCGTGATAACCGTATCATCCCACTGACTGCCCTTATATACATCATTAATGGTAAATTTCAGGTTAGTCGCTTTTACAGGCTGACTGAAAGTCACCACGTACTCAGTCATATACTCATCAGGGAATGTGATGGTCCAACTGTTACTGTCCGCAATGATCTCCAGCGTTTTCGGTCTGTTATTTCCCCAGAAATACCTGTCTGTTTTCCAGTTTCCAAGCCGGAAGCTCATAGCCTCTATCTCATAAGTCTGTTTCAGGGTGTATGCCACATACTGTCCGATTCCCGGGCCATCCACGCCCTCCTGCCAGTTGGTCTGGTCATCCTCCCGGAAAAGATAAATAGGAAGGTTATCCGTATTATCCTGCTGGATCATGGAAGAAGAATCCGCTCCTGCCACATCATCTTCTGTAAGCCTGATATAATTGTTGCGCACATAGTCCAGGCCTTCCGCATCAGTCTGAAGAACAGGCTCCGGAACTACAGTCGGAACAGGAGTGTCCGTTGGTGCAGGAGTTGCTGTCGCTTTGGCTGCTGCAGCTTTATCTTTTTTCCCGGATTCCTCAGTTTTCTTTTCTGAATCTGTTTTCTTCTCTGAGTCTGTTTTCTTCTCTGAGTCTGTCTTCTTTTTGGAAGCTGTTTCCACGGAATCCGATTTCGTATCCTTTTCTTTGGAGGCTGTCTCAGTATCCGTATCACCGGCGTTTTCATCTTTGGTATCTGTATCTTTGGTATCTGTTTCCTCAGTATCTGTAAAATCCTCATCCTCCGTATCGCTGTTATCTGCCTTTTCTGCTTTCTCCGGTACCGGAGTGGATGTTTCCACGGCTGCTGTCTTGGAGGATTCCGTCTCTGTTGTATCTGAAGAACTTCTGATCTGCTTTAACTGTAAAAGAATGACCACAAGAAGCACTATGAGAAAAACACCAAGAACTCCGGCTATCACCTTAAGTCCCGTGTTGGAATTTTTCTTCCGGGGTACATTTCCCTGGCCCTGCATATATGGATTTCCTGACCGGCCGTTTCCTGTATTTTCCGGATTTCTCACCGGCTGTCCTCCCTGAATATTCCTGCCTGGGATACTGCGGTTTGTATGTTCATGAGGATTTCCCTGGCTTCGGCCATTTCCTGTATTTCCCTGACCGCTGCCTGTCACATGTCCATGGCCCCTGCCTGAGTTATTTCCCAGGGAAGGATTCATTTTGAGCGGCCCACCCTCATACAGGGCACTGTACAGTTCCTCCATTGTCTGGAAACGGCCTTCTTTATAAACACTTAAACCTTTTTCCAGCACACGTTCCACTACAGGCGGACATTCGATCCCGAATTCCGGAATAGGTTTCAGGTCATCCTGATGCTCCCTGTCCAGGGATTCCGGCGGGATCACCCCTGTGATACAACGGTACATGGTAGCACAAAGGGCGTATACATCTGTCCAGGGGCCCTGTTCTCCATGAGTTCTGTACTGCTCTCCCGGTGCATAGCCACGCTTCAGTGTAATAGAAATACTTTTTCCGCTGGAAGAAACAAAATCTCTGGCACCTCCAAAATCCAGGAGCTTTACATTTCCATTATTGAGGAGCATGATATTATCCGGGCTGATATCCCTGTGGATCAGATTACGCTGGTGTACTTTTCCCAGGGCAGCGATCAGCGGACGCATCATATCCAGTGTCTCCTGAACAGAAAGTCTGCCTCCCCGCTCTTTGAGATATGTTTTCAGATCTGTTCCGTCCACGTACTCCATAACAATGTAGGCAGTCTCGTTTTCCTTAAAGAATTCTTTTACCCGGACGATCTCCGGAATGTCGGTACATTTTGCCAGGTTTCTGGCCTCCCCGATAAACTTCTCCCGTCCTTTCTCAAAAAATTCCCTGGCATCTCCACCGCAGGACTGCACTGTACTGGTCCTGCCTGAATCGCGGACAGCAAAACCGTTTGGATAGTACTCCTTGATCGCCACACGCATTTCAAGGTTCAGATCCATTCCTATGTATGTAATACCGAAACCGCCCTCTCCGATAGCTTTACCTACCAGATATTTTCCGGCAAGTATGGAAAAAGGCTCCATATGGTGTACAGGTACCTGATATGTGGAAGGGTCAAACCCACAGTGCTCGCACACACCACCCGGGCTTCTTTTTTCCTTCATGCACTTGATACATAAATTTTCTATTTTCATTTTCTCTTCCTCAAAAATATTGATTTTCTTTTATATTTTTCCCCGAGAGCCTCCATCAGTTCCTGATCCAGTTTCTCCGGAATTTCTATCCCGTATTCCCACACAGAGGGAAGCCGTTCTTTTTTTTCTTCACGAAGGACTCCATAGGGCTCCTCTCCTGTTATCATCCGGTAAAAAACAGATGCCGTCTGAAAGCGGTCAATGTCCGGCCCGGGATTCACAGGCGGCTCCCTGTAGCTTACAGGTGCATATCTGCTCCAGAAAACCATATACCGGATAGAATCCATGTCACTGCCAAACCAGGCAGGATTCAAAAGACATATCTCACCTTTGTCCGTGATAAAAATATTCTCCGGAGAAATATTGCCATGTACCATATTTCTCCTGTGAAATTCCTCCAGAATGCAGTTCACCTTTCCTCCGATCTCTTTTGCCAGTGGAAGCTCCAGCGGATTTTCTCTTTGCAGAAACTCCTGCAAAGTCATCCCGTCCACATATTCCAGTACATAATAGGCTGTATTATTTTCCCTGAAACAGGAGATCCCCGGGATCACGCCTTTTATGCAGTCCGGATTCTGGAACCTGCTTGCCTGTACAAGAAACAGCTCATTAAGTCTGTCCCACAAAGCTTCCTCTGCCAGAGGCTTCACAGTCAGTCCGTTCCCGTCTCTTTCTGAGATCTTTACCGGATACCATTCTCTGATAAAAACCTTTTTCTGCATAAAATTATCCCAGCCTGTGTACAGAAATCCGATCCTGTCATGATATCTGGCCTCCCCTGCCACAAAACGGCTGTTCAGGACTGTTCCTTCCGGAAGCTGCTCCTCAAAAGCAGGCCCGCTGTCACGTTCACGGCCACAGCAGGGGCAGAATTTCTGCCAGTCATACTCTGTCATACATCTCATACATCTTGACATGCTGTCACCTCTCTCCCTGCCTGTCTATTCTATATAAATACATATAGCAGAATAATTATCCATTTTTGTTCCTGTACCGTTCTCAAGTACGATCATTTCCATTTTTTTCAGCCACTGGGCTACGCTGTCCGAAGAATTCAGCGTTCTCTCCATATCCCTCTCCTGGATCAGTTCCCAGAAACCATCAGAGCACATAAGAAAAGCAGTTCCGCTGTCTGCCTTCACAGGCTTTGACAATGTATAGGCAGAACTTTCTTCCCAGGATGTTCCCAGGGAGCGCAGCACACGGTTCCTGTCTCCATGATGGCGGATCTCATCTTCCCTGATCTGGCCGCTTAATGCCAGCATCTGGGGTACACTGTGATCCAGAGTCCGTCCCTGCATCCGTCCGTTTCTGAAATAATAAAGCCTGGAATCTCCGATATGCCCCCACCTGGCACAGCCGTTCTCGATCTGCAGCAGCACCATGGTACTTTTCATATTTCTCATAGTTCCGCCTGACTGCTTTTTTTCCATGATGCGTCCCTGGGCCGCCTCAAAAGCATGGCTCAGATAATTCTCAGGATTTCTTTCCCTGCGAAAAACATCCACCGCTTCCTCTGTGGCACAGGCTGAGGCCACATCACCGCCTCCGTGGCCGCCAAGACCGTCACCCAGTGCAAAAACACTTCTGTTTTTTTCTGAGAGCATCCGGACTGCATCCTCATTATGAGGTCGCTCCCCGGTTTTGCTGAACATAGCATAATTTATCATAGGCACCCCTTTCTGCTCCGCTTCATGCTCCCGGAAGTTCAAAGTGCTGATAATCAATGGGATCTGTCCAGTTGCCGCCCCAGGAAAATCCGTATTTTGTAAAAATGGAATAGCAGATATCACTGTCATTTCCAACGATCACATGAGGATCCCCACAGTTTCTGTCTATGTAAGGTGCCGCATTGGGATGGGAATAATTTCCGGAATATACATATGGATTCTGCTGTGGATTAATGTCAATGGCACGTCCGTAACCATGATTGGAAATATTACTTGAACCTGTAGCCGGGCGATAGCAGAAACAGGAGGTATTATTCTGGTCAATAGACGCTGTATCCGCATCATTACCGTCCCCGCCTTCTACCCAGTAATTATCCACCAGATAAATGGACTGCACCTCATATCCGTTCTGGAAAAGTTCCTTGAAGATACTGATCACGGCATCCTGGATCCCTGCATTTACGATCATCTCTCCCACCTGAACCTGATGGTTGAAATTATAGTGGATCAGCTTAAGATATCTCAGGTCTTCCAGACTGATATCATTGTTATCTCTGTAGGATTTGCCGTTGATCCTCTGGAACACGGCACCGTCACGGTCGATCATGGATGAGGTAAAATAGCTGTCCATATTCTGAACTGCCGTATTTGTATCAATGATGGTTCCCGGTTCAAGATCTGCCACAGAATCAGAAAAAACAGAGCCACTGTCTGAAGGAGAAAGAGCTCCTGCCTGATCCTCCACATTCTGTTCCTCAGCGTTCTGTGCTTCACTGCTCTGCTGAGATTCTTCATTCTGCTGTGCTTCAGTATTTTCCCGGGGCTGTGCTCCCTGGACCTCACCGGTATCCGTACTCTTCTGAGGCTGTGCCCCCTGGACCTCTCCCTGGGCGCTTAACTTCTTCACCTTTTTCCGGAGGCTGGTGATCTTGGCATCCTTCTCATCCATCTGGGTTTTAAGTTCCTGGATCTGCGCTTCGTTGTCATTCTTCAGCTCTGTATAATCCCGGTTCACTTTAAGAACAAGCACACCCTCTCCAATGGCCGCCACAGCCAGCAGGATACACAGAACAAGCGCGATCACAAATTTCGTGTCAGTTTTCTCTCTTTTGATCATTTTTCCTGTCCTTCCTTTCAGGAGTATTCCCACTCCGAAAACTTCTTTTATTATAACAAAAGAATTCTTTTACTGCTACCCTTTACATTTGCTCTTATATAAGTATATACTGAACCGTGTTTCCCAATAGAGTGTATTTGAAAAGGCTCCGGGAAACTGTATTTTGATCATCACAGAAAGGAATTGTCATGAAAAAATTACTACTGATCGCAACAGGCGGAACCATCGCTTCACGATATACAGCAGACGGACTTGCACCACAGATCACCGCAGCCAGGCTTCTCTCCTATATTCCCACATTCAGGGATTTCTGCACAGTAGACACCGTACAGCCTTTTTCCCTTGACAGTACCAATGTCAGCTCTGTGCACTGGCTTCTCCTGGAGGATCTTATTGAACGGAACTATGATGCCTATGACGGTTTTGTCATCTGCCACGGCACAGACACCATGGCTTACACTGCCGCAGCCCTTTCCTATCTGATCCAGAACAACCGGAAACCGGTTGTCATCACCGGTGCCCAGAAGCCTGTCGACCTGGCAGTCACCGACGCACGTACCAATCTTCTTGACAGCCTCCGCTTTGCTGCCCATGATAAAGCCCACGGAGTTTCCATTGTATTCGGTGGAAAGGTTATTGCCGGAACCAGGGCAAAAAAAGAATTTACCAAAAGCTACAATGCTTTTTCCAGCATCAATTATCCTTACATTGCAGCCATTCAGGACGGACGGATCATCTTTTATATTGACGACAAGGACAGAGATAATGATCCTTTACGTTTTTATCATCAGATGAATTCCCGGATCTTTCTTCTGAAACTGATCCCCGGAATGGACGCCTCCATCCTGGATGCACTTGCTCCTGCATATGACGGACTTATCATAGAATCCTTTGGTGTGGGGGGCCTGCCGGATTACGGCCGGAAAGAATTTTTCTCCGCACTGAAACGCTGGACAGAAGCCGGAAAGCCTGTATGTATGGCTACCCAGGTCACACATGAGGGAAGTGATATGGGAATCTATCAGGTAGGAAAGATCATCAAGGATCTTTTTCCTGTCCTGGAATCTTATGATATGACACCGGAAGCCTGCGTTACCAAGCTTATGTGGGCGCTGGGACAGACCTCAGAGCCGGAACACTGCCGGAAGCTTTTTTATACCAGCATCAATCACGACCTGCTGTTTGTATAAAGGATTGTTGTGTTTTTCACTATATTGAGCATTTTATAACAAACCTTCCACTGTTTTTGTAAATTTTTTTGTATATTTTGCATTATATTATTCCATTTTTATTATAATAATGATATAATATGCACATTAAGAAAAACTTTTCAGAACGACATACTCTGACATGACAGGAGGGTTTTATTATGCAGGAAATGATTAAAATTTATGCTCGAAGCGATAACCGTATTCAGCTAAAGCTGATCCCGGGACATTTTGCCACCTCACAGTCCCATATCACTCACTACCTGGATCTCACAACAATGACAACACGATGCTCGGAAGCACAGCGGATCGCACATGATCTTGCATCCAATTACGGCTCCTCCACACTGATCGATACCATTGTATGTATGGATGGTCTGGAAGTGATCGGTGCTTATCTGGCTGACGAACTTACCAGAGCCGGCGTTATGTCCATGAACGCACATCAGACCATATACATAATCAAGCCGGAGTTTAACAGTGTCGGCCAGATGATCTTCCGTGATAACTATGAACCTATGATCAAGGACAGGAATGTTCTCCTGCTCAACGGTTCCATCACCACCGGTGAAACATTAAGCCGCGCTGTGGAGAGTGTTCTGTATTATGGCGGCAGGATCTGCGGTGCAGCCGCTATTTTCAGTGCAGTTGACAAGATCGCCGGACTTCCGGTTTACTCCATCTTCCAGTCCAAGGATCTGCCAGGCTACCATTCCTACCGCTCAGACAACTGCCCGATGTGTAAGAATAAACAGAAGGTTGACGCTATTGTCAGTGGATATGGATATTCCGTATTATAAGAGAGATCAACTGTAATTCAGATAAATATTGCAGTCTGTTTCGTTATTCAGCGCTGTATCAGATAACCGGTTTTCAGTTATCCGGTTGATTTATGAATTATGCCTCGGGAACCTGTTATTATCGCAGCTTCCGGAATCAGTACAACGATTTCAGAAGCTGCGCAGGTATTCCCGGGGTATTTTTTCGCTTTTATATACGGATGTCAGTCCTTACTGTTCACAGATAATATCCCGCCAGATGTTTTACTACCCGAATTTATGTTTGTCTATTCCGGTGGAAAATGCTATAATTAACAGACTATGAAGCGGAATATTCCGCATATAACACCCTGGAACCTGTTTGAAAATTCATTCCGGCAATCTGCACGTACATCTTGCAGAAAGCTTTTTCAAACATGCACTATGACAAAAACACTCGAGGTAGATCAATATGAACAAAAAAGAGATCGCAGAGATCAAGAAACAGTTTACTCCTGACCGCTGCTCTATCACCCGCATCTGCGGCTGCTATGTGGACGGCGAGAAGAACAAAAAGACAGAGCTTAAGGAAGCTTTTCTCTCTCTTTCCGAGGAAGAAATGTTTAAATATTTCGATATTTTCCGCAAGACTCTTTCCGGCACAGTAGGTAAGAATCTCATCAACATGGAATTTCCTCTTGCTCAGGAAAGCGAAGGCGGCACACAGGATTTCCTTATGAAGCTCCGTGCCAGCAAGCTTACAGATAATACGCTTACCGATGCTTTTTATGACAGGATCATCGAGAATTACGATTACGGTGAGAATTATTATATTATCCTGATCCACGCCGTATACGATATTCCCGGCAAATCCTCAGACGGTGCCGAGATGTTCGATGCTTCCGATGAGATCTATGACCACATTCTCTGCAGCATCTGCCCTGTGAAGCTTTCCAAGGCAGGTCTTCACTATAACGCAGAGACTAATAACATCGAGGACCGCATCCGTGACTGGCTTGTGGAAATGCCGGACTGGGGATTCCTTTTCCCGCAGTTTAATGACCGGAGCACAGATATCCACGGACTTCTCTACTACACCAAGAACGCAGAGGAGCTTCGTCCCACTCTCATGGATGAGGTTTTTGGCTGCACTACTCCCCTTTCTGCAGGAGGACAGAGAGATTCCTTCAATGCCCTTGTGGAGGATACCCTTGGTGATGACTGTGCCTACGACACAGTTCTTGAGATCCATGAGAAGCTTAACGACCTGATCGAATCCCAGAAGGACGAACCGGAGCCTGTAGTTCTCACCAAATCCGAGGTGAAACGGCTTTTTGAGGAATGTGGTGTGAAGGAGGAGAAGCTTGAGAATTTCGATGAGCAGTATGAGATGGCTGCAGGTGAGAAATCTGCCCTTATGGCTTCCAACATCACCAACACCCGTAAATTCGAGATCAAAACTCCGGATGTTGTCATCCACGTAGCCCCGGACCGTGCTGACCTTGTGGAAACCCAGATCATCAACGGCAGGAAATGCCTGGTGATCCCCATGGAGGATAACGTGGAGGTAAACGGAATCCGGGTAAGCTCCAGAATGGCGATGGATCCTGATGATGAGAACTCTGATGACGAGAACGCAGCAGATGATATTTAAAAAAGAATCCTGCTTGCAGGATTCTCCGCCTGCGGCGGGTCGCTTCAGCGACATAATTCCTCTCCGACGCAGTGCGATCCTGCCCGGAGGGCTTTTTTATGTCATTGGAACATTACGGAGTAATTTCCTATGACAGAACACAAATAAGCAGTCCTCCGCTTCAAGTGCACAGAATACCAGGTGATGGGACAGGGGGGATGCTTATGTCAGTGGCCCACTTACAAATCGCGGAACGATTGCGTTCATGAGCATATAACAGAGCGGAATGCAAATGTCCGCCTTACTGAAACTCAGATGGAAAGGATGGAAGTATGAATAAAAAGATTTTATTTTTTGATATAGATGGTACTCTTCTTACCCGGGATTTCAAGATTCCGGACAGCACAAGGACCGCCCTGAAAAAAGCCCAGGAAAACGGACACCTGATCTTCGTCAACACAGGCCGCACCCGTGCCATGCTTCCTCCTTCTGTTTCGGAGCTTGGTTTTGACGGTTATGTCCTTGGCTGTGGTTCACATATTTATCTTCATGACAAGCTGCTGTTTTTCCGCACAGTTCCCAATCTTCTGTGCAAGGAGACTGTACAGCTTCTGCGCAAATGTAAGATCGAGGCTCTTTTTGAGGGGAATACGGAGATCATGTACGACAGTGCCTCACCTGCCCAGTCCTCCTTTGGAGAAAAAATGCGCCAAGAGATTCCAATGGTGGACATTAATAAATTTGGCCGTGAGGAAGCCTGCACCTACTCCTTTGACAAATTCCTGGTACATATGCTCCCGGATTCCCAGGTTGAGAAATTCCGCAGTTTCTGCGAAGAGCATTTCTCCTACTTTGACCACGGCGACGGCATCTGGGAGGTGATCCAGAAGGGCATCAGCAAAGCAACCGGTATCCGGTTTCTCCTGGACCGCCTGTCCATCCCCCTGGAGGACAGCTTTGCCTTCGGTGATAGCCCCAATGATCTGTCCATGCTGAAATACGCCGGTACCAGCATAGCCATGGGTAACTCCTACGGCAACATCGAAAAAGACTGCACCTACCAGACTGATGATGTAGATAAGGATGGAATCAGGAAAGCGCTGGAGCATTTTGAATTGATTTAAAGCGTGTTTGAAAAAGGCTCCCGTAAAGAAGGCCCTCAGTATTCTGCGAATGAAACTGAGGGCTTTTGCCATGTGTTGGTCGTTTATTTGCGTTTTTTCTTTATAAGCAGATGATAATAATGTTCCACTGCTCCCAGTATCAGGCACCCGATCATTAAGTATATTCCTATATACATGCAGCCTTTATAATAGACTTCGGTTTTTCCATGAATAAGATGCCACACTTCCCATGCAAGGGATAATATAAGCTGGAATATATAATGGATCTGACACCTGAAAATCCCACGTATAGGTGACAGAAATCCGGTGTTTTTTGTTCTCATATGTCCTGAAATGATCAATGGATGATCCGGTGTTTCACTGCTGACTCTGTCATCTGTGCGAATCATATTTTCTATTGTATCTTCGGAAAAATAAAGCATACTTAAACCAACAAAAATAAACAGGATACTCCAAATCCCTCCGCCATACAGATAACTGTAAATTCCCCCTGCTCCTATAATGGTCAATATAAAAGTTAATCCAGATTTATACTGCATCCGATTCCTCCCTGTTTTTTTCCAGAAGATCCAGAAACTCTTCCTTCATCTCATTATATTGGTCTATATACTCTTCATTTTTTGGCGTTGCTACATAGAATGTATTTTCATTCATGATATATCCAACCGGAAGAAGATATCTTCCTTCGCTCTGACTTACTTTACTCATGATCAGATCTTCAAAAGCCGGTGTTCTTCTTTTCACTACAATAATGTAAATATAATAAACAGGAATCATTGTCATTGAATTATTTAATTCTCTGGTAATTGTTTTGGAAAACGCTGTATTTAATTCCTGTATATGTTCATCTGACAGCTCTGAAAAGAATATGACTGTAAGCAGTGATGTTTTTTTGCGCAGCTTCACGCCAAACATTTCAAAAATTGAATCATCAATAAATACCCCTTCTGTAAGAAATTTCATTTTATTGAAATAATCTTCTATAAAGATTGCTTCTATATCCATATACTCTGTTACAGGATAATAAACAAAATAACATTCCGGATCTTTTTCTCCTTTATGAAACGGTTCCCACAGAGAAAGTCTGTAAGCATTATAATCCCATACTTTTTTCAGGAATTCCTGATATCTCTTTGTCATATAAATAAAAATAAACAGATTTATCACAACTCCTGCTGTAATGGCATACCGAAAGAGTTCAACTTTCATCCGGTCCGGATACAGTTTCTTCAGCACAGCAGCGGTAATAATACACAGAACCTGTATTATCGCTGCGATCTGACAGAAAAAGATACCTCTCAGTTCTGAGAAACAGGGGGGCAATGCAACTTTTATCAGATATTTCCGCAGTTTGGGCGATAAGGCGAAATCCTTCTGTATGGTATATTTTTTATCTGATTCCGGCATATAAAAAAATGTAATTATGATGCCGGCAATATATACAATAACCAACGAGAGCACATTGGTCCGCAGAAACTCTGTAATTCCCAAAAGCAGGAACAGCTCTCCAAATACTGTGATCAGCATTTCTTTTATGCTGTGATTTGAGTTTTTCATGTGAAACGATCCCCCCTGTTAACCAAAAACTATCTCGTATTTTTTCCAAGCTTTTTATCCAGCATATATATAAAATATAATATTACCCTTATACCTGCCGTTGCAGCAGTGAAAGCAAGCATATATCTGATAACCGTAACGTCCCTGTCACTTATAGCAAAAATTATGGCTATCCATAATACTGCAAAGCTCCAGTAGCTTGTCAGAAATTTTTCCAGAAGAGACACTTTTCCATAATTATGTATAACTGCTGTAGTAACTGCCGAAATAAGTACCAGTATACCTGTCAGTATAATATATCCGGAGTTCTTCCTTAACACATATTTACTGAAAAACAATATCCACAGACAAGCTCCCCGGAAAATGCCATCCACACAGTACCATTTATAGTATTTCTTTTTTTCGGCCTTCCAGAATCTTTCAATGCAAAAGGGAAAACAGTATTTATATATAAAAGCTATCAGTCTTGACAATCCTGTTACAGCAATAAAAATGCCTCCATACAACAATATCCCAATTCCATCACCAGGACTTGTGGATTCTCTTTCTTCCCATATATGAAATATCCTCTGTACCATACTTACCAGAAAAAAGTTCACCGGGGTCATCACCAGAAAACTACTCAGACTTACAAAATAATATCTCTCCATACAAGTGGAAGGAATTCTGCTCATAAATGTAAGATTTAACATTGCCGAACAGATTATATATCCTGTACAAATACCAAACTGAATTTCATCATCTGAAAAAACAGACGAAAAAATCCATTGAATTACAAAATTTAAAAATATACTTCGCAGGATTCCGTCTGTTATTGGATAGTATTTTTTCATTGTTTTCTCACTTTGTTTAAAAAGTAAACACTACCTGTCTGCTGCTGTTAATCAGTTCCTTCATTATCTCAATCTTTTCACCATTTACAAATACACAGTAGTCATCCGATATATCTCCTGCATATCCATAATACATATTTCCAGCTTTACTCTGATAAAATTTGCTGTTTTCAGAGTCTGATATTTCTGCCGATTTCCCTTCATCTACACTCCCAAAATACACATTTACATAATAATCTCCGGTATTTTTAACTGTCTGGAGCCAAACATTATATTTCCCGCCGTTATATGACCGGTATTCCTTCCATTCCCAAATCGGCATTTGATATTTATCATTCTTTTTCCTGAATATCTCATTTGGCCATTCATCTTTTTTTATATAACCATATACTAACGCGGAATTCTTTCCTTCCACTGTAATCATATCCTTGCCTGTCTCTCCATAAAAATCGACAGCTTCAGATAATGTATCAAATTGCAGGTTTTTCATTACAAAACGCGATGCCGGCAATAACAGAAGCGGTAGAAGCATACACAAAACTCTTATTATTTTATTTTTTATCAAAAGTTTTCTTTTTTTTATTGCCAGAGCCAGTAATATACATGTTCCACAACTGATATATTCTGTTATTTTTGAGATTAAAGCATAGTCCATATGTCTCCCCCTATGGCAGCTCCTTGTATATACTTAATTTTATCTGGTGAATCAAACAACCTCCTGTCAGAACATTTATAACAATGTACTTTAATAAAATCCTGTTTAACATTAGTCATCAGTATCACCCATTATTTATAAATACAATAAATATAAATACAAATACAAAAATATCTTTTGTTTTATATTGTACAAATAAATATTCTCATTTACAATAAAGATTTAAATTTTTATATTATTTTTTTCACTACTTCATTCTTCTTATATTTCCCCTTCAACTCCCTGATTTTACCCAGAATAAAAAAGAGGTTCCACACCCCGCTCCCTCCTGGGAGTTCTGATGGTGTGGAACCTTTTTTTATCCTGTGGCTGATCATGAAGATCCGCCGGACTTTTTCTCTTTATTTTGCAGCTTCTGTAACCTCTGGTGTTTCTGTAGCCTCTGCCGCTTCTGTCTCTTCTGCAGCCTCAGTTGCCTCTGCTTCTGTAGCTTCCGGTGTCTCGGTTACTTCCTCTGTTGCTTCTGCCTCCGTTGTAGTGGTAGCTTCTGCTGCCTCTGTTACCTCCGGTGTCTCAGTTGCTTCTGTTGTCTCCTCCTCTGCCGGGGTCTCGGTTACTTCCGGGGTAGGTGTCTGGATTGTAAAGCTGTGATTATCTGTAACCTTCAGCTTCTTGAGGACCTTCTTATCTTCTTTGATCTTGGCATCATCTTTCCAGCCGTCTGTAACCTCTGTGTAATGGTCAGTCTTCTTGCTCTCGATCAGGGAATCCTTCTTTGTATCAGAAGCACTCTCATCATTCTTGGAATCAAGTCTTGCCACATACCAGGTTGTATCTGTCTTGATGATATCTGTCAGTGCACCCTCGTCAAGCTTTCTCAGAGCCTTACGCAGATCCTCCGGATACTGAGCTGTTTCAGAAACATTCTCATCTCCCTCCTCATAAGTCGGGAAAGTTCCCTGAAGTGAGGACATGTTTTCGTCCACGCCCTTGGCAACCTCATCCATATCTGCGCTTGGATCCTCTTTCATCTTGTCAAGAACTGCCTGGATATTTTTCTCATTCTTCTTAACATCATCATCAGAAAGATCATCTCCGCTGACCTGAACACTTACATAGGTAAATGCAGACTGCTGATACTCCTTCTCATCCACTGTGGTGTCAGCCTCAGCCTTGATCGCTTCCTTCACACGGTTCTCATAGGTCTCAAGCTCCAGATAAGTCTTTACCTGATCCTCACTTACTGCAAGCTCTGCAAGAGTATCCTCTGTATTTGCTTCCATAAATGCCTTGGCTGCATCTGCAATGGCCTTCTCATCGTCATCTGTAAGCTCTACCTTATAATCAGAAGCATGCTCCTTCTCAAGGTACATACGCTCAATGCTCTCCACAACTGTGTTGACAGCATCCTCACCGTAAGTCTCGCCGTCACCGTCACTCATCTTGGTATCCCAGATGGAAATAGATGAATTGGAATTACCGCCCATAAAGCTTCTGTACATAGCCTCAGCCTGTGCCTGCTGCTGACGGACCTCAAGGCTGATGATTCCAAGAGGTACCTTCTCATCATTAATGGTTATGGCTGTAGCAGTACCGTCCAGTTTCTTATTTCCACATCCGGCAAGCATACCAGCAGATGTGACACACACAAGAGCTGCAACTGCCGCTTTTTTTACTGAATTTTTCATCTCGTCCTCCATGATAAAAGGGCCTTTTTATGCCCGTAATTACAGTAAATTATAAACTGTTTTCCCTGACAGGGCAAGGAATTTCACGAAAATCCACAATTTTTCACAAATTAGCTCAGCAACCGCTGTACAGCCATTCAGTTATGAACACGCCGTTCCTGCCGACTGCCGGTATTTATACACACCTGCCACAGATCCAGCCCTTCTTTTTACACAAGCGCAGCCAGTTTTTCCACAAAATCCGTCAGCGCCTGGATCAGATTTCCCACAGGTGTGAGGATAAATTTCGGTTCCTGTTCTGCCTTAAACTGCAGCCCTCTTCTGTACTGCGCCAGGATATCCGGGATTCCCGCAGGATCCAGTTTTGCTTTTTCGTAAAGAGTGATCCGTACATCTTTCCCCATCTGCTTGATCTCTGTCACATAGCCCTGATGAGCCAGTGCCTTCAGTCTGGCAATGGCAAGCAGGTTGAGGACTGCTTTCCCCGGCTCTCCGAAGCGGTCGATCAGCTCCTCAAGCATATCGTCATAATCCTGCTGGGATTCGATCCCTGCGATCCTCTTGTAAATATCAAGCTTCTGGAACTCATTGCTGATATAGGTATCCGGGATAAAAGCATCAATATTCAGATCAATGGTGGTCTCAAAATCATCCATAGTCTCAATACCCTTGGCTTCTTTTACTGCCTCGCTGAGCATTTTGCAGTAAAGATCATAGCCTACCGCATTCATATGGCCATGCTGCTGGGCTCCCAGAAGATTGCCTGCACCACGAAGCTCCAGATCCCTCATGGCGATCTTGAATCCGCTTCCCAGGTCAGAATATTCCCTCATGGCACTTAAGCGCTTCTCCGCAGTTTCCTGGAGCATTTTATTTTTGGTATACATAAGAAACGCATAGGCAGTCCTGTTGGAACGCCCCACACGGCCACGAAGCTGATAAAGCTGGGAAAGTCCGTATCTGTCCGAATCATGGATGATCATGGTATTTACATTGGAAATATCCAGTCCTGTCTCAATGATCGTGGTGGAAACCAGCACATCAATATCCCCATTGATAAAGCCATACATGGCCTGCTCCAGCTCCCTCTCACTCATCTGACCGTGGGCATAATCCACTCTTGCCTCCGGAACAAGTTTGGATATCTTAAAGGCAACCTCAGCAATATCGCTGACCCGGTTGTAAACATAGTAGACCTGGCCGCCTCTTCTAAGCTCTCTTTTGATGGCCTCACGGACTGTCTCCTCATCGTACTCCATAACATAAGTCTGGATCGGCACACGGTCCATAGGCGGCTCCTCCAGCACACTCATATCACGGATACCGATAAGGCTCATATGCAAAGTTCTTGGGATCGGTGTAGCTGTAAGCGTCAGCACATCCACATCCTTTTTCATCTGCTTGATCTTCTCTTTGTGAGTGACACCGAAACGCTGTTCCTCATCAATGATCAGAAGTCCCAGATTTTTGAATTCCACATCTTTGGAAAGGACTCTGTGGGTGCCGATCACAATATCAACCTGTCCCTTTCTGATATTTTCGATGGTTTTTTTCTGCTGGGCAGAAGTACGGAACCTGCACAGAAGATCCACTTTCACAGGAAACTCCTTCATCCTCTGAACAAAGGTATTGTAATGCTGCTGGGCAAGAATGGTGGTAGGCACAAGATAAACCACCTGGCGGCTTTCCTGTACTGCCTTGAAGGCTGCACGGAGAGCTACTTCCGTCTTGCCATAGCCTACATCTCCACACACCAGTCGATCCATGATCCTGGTACTCTCCATGTCACGCTTGGTATCCTCAATGGCGGCAAGCTGGTCCTCCGTCTCCTCGTATGGAAACATCTCCTCAAACTCACGCTGCCACACAGTATCCGGTCCGCACACATAGCCCTCTTTTTCCTGACGCACCGCATAAAGCTCCACCAGCTCTTTGGCAATATTTTTTACCGCACCTTTAACCCTGCTCTTGGTCTTGTTCCACTCCTGGCCTCCCAGCTTGTTAAGCTTAGGCGTTTTTGTGCTGTCCGCAGCGCCGGAATATTTCTGCAGGGCATCAAGCTGTGTGGCAAGAATATACAGATTGCTTCCACCTCTGTACTCGATCTTGATATAATCCTTGACTACACGGTCAACCTCCACCTTCTCAATGCCACGGTAAATACCCAGTCCATGTTTCTCATGGACGACCAGGTCTCCGATGGAAAGCTCCGCAAAATCCTGGATCCTTTTTCCATCGTACTTTTTCTTCTTTTTCCGCTTTTTCTGTTCCTTGCCAAAAATGTCCGTCTCTGTCATCACTGCGAACTTGATCAGCGGATACTCAAATCCTCTTCTTGCATGGCCATATACAACCATGATCTCACCGGGATTTATCTCCCTGTCAGGATCCTGTCCGTAAAAAGCATTCAGCCCTTCCTCGGAAAGGTCCTTTGCCAGACGCTCTGCCCTTGTCCTTGAGCCTGAAAGAAGAGCGATTTTGTAACCCTGACCCTTATACTGCAGAAGATCCTTTACCAGAAGCTCAAAACTGCTGTTATAGGAATTTACGGATTTTACCGTAAGGTCAAACTCCCGGTTCATCTTCCAGCCGCCACGCCTGGGTGAAAGGGCACTGACAGCCACACAGTTCTGGCGGTTCAGCTTTTTCTGAAGATCCTTAAAACCACACAGCCACTGCTCGGGAAGATTGGTCTCTCCACGTTCTTCCCTGTGCATACGGCTCTGACGGAATTCCTCTTCCGTTGCCTCACCGTTCTCTGCGACATGATTGGGTTCATCCAGAAAGATGATGGTCTTATTTTCCGGAAAATAATCCGGAAAAGATACCATATTTTTTTCGTCTGTTTTTTCTGCTGCCGGATAAATAGTGATCTCTTCCAGATTTTCCAGGGAACGCTGGCTCTCCGCATCAAAGCTTCTGATGGAATCGATCTCATCATCCCACAGCTCGATCCTCCAGGGATTTTCCTCTGTGAGGGGATAAATATCAATGATCCCGCCCCGGACAGAAAAATGCCCCGGAAGCTCCACCTGGCCGGTACGCTCATATCCAAGCTCCACCAGATCCTTCTTCAGCTTATCCAGATCTACTATGCCTCCGTTTTCAAAATGGAGCAGCCGTTTCCGGATATCCTCCAGCGGCATCAGATAGTCCATACATCCGTCCACGCTTGTGACTACAGTCACGCTGTCTTTTTCCATAAGGGCACGTACCACCTGCATACGCTGGCGTATCAGCAGATTTCCATGGATATCTGCCTGGAAAAAAAGAAGATCCTTGGCAGGGTAAAAATACACGTTTTTGTCATAAAAACGGTAGTCCTCGTAGATCTCCTTTGCACTCTTTTCGTCTTCCGCAATTACCAGATGAAATGGAAAAAGCCCGGAAAGTCCATACATCAGATGGACCTTCTGGGACTCCATGCATCCGGAAACCGGAAGGACACCGCGGTTGCTGCCGCAGCATTTCCATATTTCTTCAAACTCTGCAAGACCCTGCAGAGGCTGCAAAAAAGCTTTCATAAAAACCTCTCAATCAATCCCTGGGCTTTTTCCTGTTATACTCATTCATTGCCGCGTCCACACCCTGGGAGAGGATCAGCTCAACTGCATCTGCAGCATCAGCGATACCCTCATCCACAAGCTTACGGTCACTGTCCGAAAAACGACCCAGCACATGATCTGCCAGATCCCAGTCTTTCGGCTTGGCTCCTACGCCTACACGGACACGGAGAAATTTCTCGGTTCCAAGACGGCGGATAATATCCTTGATCCCGTTGTGACCGCCTGCACTGCCTTTTTTGCGGACACGAAGCTGGCCCGGTTCCAGATCAATGTCATCATAAATAACGATCAGCTCTGTCTCCGGATCAATTTTGAAATAATTTGCCATCTCCTGAACGGGACCACCGCTTAAATTCATAAAGGAAAGAGGCTTCATAAGGATCACCCTTTCCCCGCCTATAATGGCTTTTCCATACATGGCATTAAATTTTACGCCACCCTGAGGCACATTATGCTTCTCTATCAGATAATCCACAACATCAAAACCCATGTTGTGCCTCGTGGCTTCATACTGTCTGCCCGGATTTCCCAGACCTGCGATTAAATACATAAAAAACTCCTCTTTAACGCGGATATTTCCCATCCGCTTCACTGCTCATTCATAACTGAAGAACTGCTTTGCAGTTTAGTTAAAGTATACCATCTCATCCTTAAGCGGTTCACATGGCTCCACATGATCTGCATAGAGCACAATACCCTCTCCCTGGTATTCCATTCTCTTCTCAAAGGCAACCTTCGCTGTTACCTGAACCCATTCGCCTTCTTTGATCTTTGGCGCAAAAGCACTCTTGCACACATAACCAAGGAATGTAGTGTCATCTGCACAGCAGGTCATAGCTGTCCTGCCCGGAACAAAGAATTTGCTTCCCATTCCACGGGGCTTCAGGGCACGTGCCTTAAACCGGATGGTTTTTCCAACATATCGGTCCGGATGATCCATGGAATCCACAAACCAGATTCCGTAATCCTCCGGAAGGATCTCAATTACCGGTGCATTAAGATCAAATGGCATCTCATCCTCAAAAAGACCGCCGATCTCGCCTTCCTCATCCTCAAAGATGATCTCCGCACTCTGGTTTACAACCTTGATGCTTCTTCTGTATGCAGGAAGGGGATCTTCCTCCTCACAGCGGTTAAAGATCACCATATCTGCATTGCGGATCATGTCCATAAAAATGGACTTCATATTTGCCATATATACCTGGAATGTGCTGGCATCCACACAGGTGATATGCTGCTCAATACCCCAGCCTTCCGGCTTCTCCATCTGCTCAAATTTGCTTACCAGCCACATGCCGTTGTATTCCATGATGACACGCTCAGGCTGATACATGATATCCATTGCAGCCAGACGCTCAGGTGTCAGCTCTTCTTCGCTTTCAATGACCTCAACAACTGTATTGGCTTTTTTCAGCTCCTCAAGATCATACTCCTCCTCACCTTCTTCGCAGAGGATCAGAAGAGTTTTTCCCTCTATGCTGAAATAATCCTGCTGCAAAGTAAAGTTCAGAAAAGAGGTTTTTCCACTTTCCAGAAATCCTGTGATCAGATAAATGGGAACTCTGGTCTCATCCATAAATATGTCCTCCAAGTGTAATCTACTCTATATCAGCAGGGCAGATATCTGTCGCCCGCCCTGCTCTTTTGTCATACAGCTTCCGGGTTACGCAATACCGAAAAGCTCTGCAAGTGCTGCCTCATCAAGCTTGGAGCCGATCACGCACAGACGGCCTGTATACTCCGGTGCACCCTCGCGGATCTCGGTTTCCTCAGGAACCATGTCGAAGTAGATCCATGTTCCGTCTTCTGCCGGTAACATTCCCTTTGCACGGAGAATGATTCCGTATTTGTCAGAAGCAGACAGAGCCTCAAGGATTTTCTCAAGTCCCTCACGTGTATACTTCCTGACAGTCTCTTTTCCCCAGCTTGTAAATACCTCATCTGCATGATGATGGTGATGGCCACAGCCGCATTCTCCGTCATGGTGATGCTCATGGTCATGATCGTGTCCACAGCCACATTTCCCGTCATGATCGTGATGATGATGCTCGTGATCATGGCCGCAGCCACACTCCTCATCGTGATCGTGGTGGTGGTGATGCTCGTGATCATGGCCACAGCCACACTCTTCGTCATGATCGTGATGATGATGCTCGTGATCATGGTCGCAGCCACACTCCTCATCGTGATCGTGATGATGGTGCTCGTGATCATGACCACAGCCACACTCTTCGTCATGATCGTGATGATGCTCATGGTGGTGGTGCTCTTCCTCAAGCATCTCCTGCTCAAGAGATACCGGATGCTCCATAACCTCTACAAGTTTCTTTCCATCCAGGTTCTCGATCGGTGTTGTGATAATGGCAGCATTCTTGTTCAGGCTGCGGAGAAGCTCCAGTGACTGGGCAACCTTCTTCTCATCTGCAATATCTGTACGGCTCATGATAATGGCACCAGCATACTGGATCTGGTTGTCAAAGAATTCCCCGAAGTTCTTCATATACATCTTGCACTTCTTGGCATCTACAACAGTTGTGTAGCTGTTCAGTTTGATATCAACCTCATCCTGCACACCCTGTACTGCCTTGATAACATCAGAGAGCTTGCCAACACCTGACGGCTCGATCAGGATTCTGTCCGGGTTATATTTGGTTACTACTTCTTTCAGGGATGTTCCGAAATCACCTACCAGTGAGCAGCAGATACATCCGGAATTCATTTCACGGATCTGGATCCCTGCCTCCTTCAGGAAGCCTCCGTCAATACCGATCTCACCGAACTCGTTCTCAATAAGAACTACCTGCTCACCTTTAAATCCGTCTTTCAGAAGTTTCTTGATCAGTGTTGTTTTTCCGGCACCAAGAAAACCGGAGATAATATCAATCTTTACCATTTTATATTCACTCCTTTAACGTGATTTGACCAGGAAGTTATTTTACCCCCTGGTTGTATCTTTCATACACTTTTGGTATCAAACGGACATTCACATTCCGCTTCGCTACATGCTCATGAACACAAATCGCTTTGCGATTTGTGTTCAGATAAATACAGGGATGTGAAAAATCACACCCCCGAAATCAGCCTCTTATATCAGCCATTGATCATAAAGCTCATCAGCTTGTCAATGTCCTCTTTCTCATAAGCAACGATCTCAAGTTCCGGAATCTCTCCGCCTGAGAAAATATTAGCAAGGGATACATACTGGGACAGTTTGGACTTCAGGTTCAGTCTGTCTCCCTCTCCTGTTACAAGCTCAACTTTGCCCTTGCAGTTGTCAATTACCTCAAAAAATTTATCGATATCTTTGATATGTGTTACTTTCATCTCAACTACTCCTTTCCATCTCTCTGGAAAAACAAACTCATCTACTTTTCTTGCTTTCGGGTTGATTATACCCCAGCATTTTGGAAAATGCAATCCCCTATTTGCTGTCCCGGATTTCTTTCACTTCCACAGTTATATTTCTCCCCCTGTTTTTCCAGATCATAAGATAAACCTTAAATCCCAGATCATCCAGTGCAATGGTAAAGGGCTCCTCCCGAAGGATTTCTGACTTTATCCCCCTGCGCTTAAGCTCTTCCTGTTCCTTTTCTGCGACAGCCTCAAGGATCCGGAATCTCCGGTCTGCCTCCTCCCCGAAAGATCTGCGCCTGTAATTCTCCGTGGCTTTTTTCATATCTTTCATAAGAAGCTCCACTACTTTTCTGTGCTTTTTCCTGTGCAGCATTACTGCGATCCTTCTGGCAGCAGCTTTAAAAGGAAAACGCTTATATATTTTTAGCGCACGCAGAAAGCTTCTGTCCCCCGCCCTCTCTGCCAGTTCTTCCATCACTGTAAAGGCCTGCGCTGACGGTACCCAGGGATTATCTTTCGGTACAATATATTTCTCCGGAACAGCAGGATAACAGGTATGATTTAACGGGGGAAAATCTGCCAGTGCAGCCAGTTTTTCTTCCTTTGGATTACAGCTATCGCTGCCAATATATTCATATTTGTCATGAAGGATCGCCAGACGGTATTCAATCTGGCGCAGGTATTCATACCCTTTCACCCAGAAATGACCGATCTCACTGTAATCATAGAGGTGCATCTCCAGCTCCAGAGTTTCAAAAAACACAGTCACTACCGTATCTCCCTGATGAACCACCAGAATATATTCCTTCCCCTGTCTGCTGAGATCAGCCAGAAGTTCTCCGTCATATTCCGGAAGATAGGTTCCTGTCATATGAGCATTTCCAAATACAAGGAAGCTTTCTATTGCATCGTTCATAAGATATACCAGACGAATCTGTCTGTTATTTACATAAGGATTTTCTTTGTCCTCACGCCCGGGCTCTTCCACCAGTTCAAACTGATCCTGACTTAAAAGCTCCGCCAGTTTCTGAAACCTATCCGGAAGTTTATCAAACTCTGTATCTGACACATATCTGTCAGGACAATTTCCCTGTTCTTTATTTTCCGGCCTGTTTTCAATTCCAGTATCCATCGATCACCTCTTTGTTCAGCCCTTCTCCGATGACGATCATGATCTCCTGTCCCAGTTTCACAGGTCTCAGGATTGTTTCATGCTCTGTTGCATTTAATTCCAGCCAGGATTCATTATCCTGTTTCATAAATCCTTTTACACGCATAACCTTTCCACATGCAGGGTCTTTCAGAAGCTTCTCCGCTGTTTCTCTCAGTTTCTTTTCATTCATTTTTATATTCATGTAAAACAGGGAATCAAAACTTCCATTTTCATCCACATCCTGTTTCACATAATCTGCACTCTGCCACCCGGCTTTCATAAGCTCCTCAAAATCTTTTGCAGTCAGTGTGCTCCAGTCCCTGCTGATAATATCCTTATCAGGATCCAGTCTGCGGCTGCAGCGTATCTTCTCCATGGCACTGTTCAGATGTTCCACTGTACCTCGTACCTTCTCCTCTGATACCTCCTGCACTCTGCTTAAAAGGATTTTTCCCGCACAGGCTGCTTCTGAGCCCAGAAGATAATCAGCTTCCGGCGAAAGCTCCTCCGGCATACCGGCATCTGCAATAGCGATCACGTTTCCCAGCTCATACCATCGGTCCAGAGGCTCCTCATGGAGTGCATCAAAAAATTCATCCATATCAAAGATTCCGGATGGTTCTACGATCACACGATCATAGCCGCACATTCCCATGGCGATCAGCTTGGTCTTAAAACGTCTTCTGTGGCAGTCCTTGTCACAGCCACCGGAAACCATTTCCAGCTCGCAGTGCTCTCCCATAATATCCTGAAGAACCATCATATCCACATTAACAGCTCCGAAATCGTTTTCCAGGATACAGATATTCAGCCCCTTATCTATAAGAAATTTTGCATATTTTTTTATAAAAGTAGTCTTTCCCGAACCAAGAAATCCTGTTATCAGATCGATCTTTACCATTATGTCTGTTCCTTTCTGAAATAGCTTTCAGCTCCGGAGCGTGTTTGAAAAAAAGCTCCAGGCTTATCTGATTATAACCTGTTTCCTCCCTGCGGGCAAACCCTTCTGCACACATAAAATCCTGCTGCACATGAAAGAATCCTGCTGCCAGGATTTCTGCCTGCCCGAACATAGCGAAAAACTGCAGGTTCACCTGAGCCACCAGGCAACCCTGCAGTTTTTACTGAATACTTTCTATGGAATTTTATTTTTCAAAGAGATCTACAAGCTCCTGGCCATCGTTATAGCCCTGATCTTTAAGCTCTTTTACAAACCACTCGTCAACTCCCTCAACTGCTTTTTTGAAGGAATCGATATCCATATCCTCTTTCTCTGTGAATGTTACACCATTCTTTTCGCTCCAGCGTGTTTTGATCTCCTCGTCACCGGAACGGTTGATATAACGCTCATATTCTACAGCTTTCTGGCCACACTCATCAACAACAGCCTGCTGCTCCGGTGTCAGTGCATCGTAAACATCCTGGTTGATGCAGAAGAACAGGCAGTCATAAATTGCATCCCACATGGAGCAGTACGGCTGTACCTCCTGTACGCTGGCTGCATCGATCGCAGGCAGTGGATTCTCCTCGCCCTCCACTGTGTTCTGCTGCAGAGCTGTGTAAGTCTCGGACCAGTTCATGTTTGTCGCATCTGCGCCCCATCTCTTGTAGCACTCCATAAGAAGGTTTGATCCTGCCACACGGATCTTCAGGTTCTTCATATCGTCTACAGTTTTGACCTCATGCTTGCTGTTGGTAAGCTCACGGAATCCGTTCTCTGCAATACCCATGCAGTGAAGCCCGTATCCGTTAAGGATCTCCTTCAGCTTTTCTCCGGCCTCGCCGTCAAATTTTGCATCTGCATCATCATAGGAATCGTAGATGAACGGCAGGGATACTACGTTGAATCTCGGGTCAAATGCGGAATAGATCAGGTTGGAATGCATGGAAATCTGTACCGGGTCTCCGTTCATCAGTGCCTGGATTCCCTCGGACTGGTTTCCGTTTGTAAGCTGGTCTGCCGCATAAACATTGACTTTGACTTTTCCACCGGTTGCTTTTTCCATAAGTTCACCGAACTTACGGCCGCCCTCGGCCCATGTACTTGTCTCTGTTGTGGAGCATGCGAAGTTCCATGTTGTCTCAGGCCAGTTCAGATCACTGTAATCCGCAACTGTGTCTACAGACTCTTTTGTAAAGAGATCTACCAGATCCTGTGCATCATCGTAGCCCTGGCTCTGAAGCTCTTTTACAAACCAATCATCAATACCGTCTACTGCTTCCTTGAAGGAATCAATATCCATATCCTCTTTCGCTGTAAAGGTTACACCATTGCTCTTCTCCCAGCGGCTCATGATCTCTTCGTCACCGGAACGGTTGATATAACGCTCATACTCTACCGCTTTCTGGCCTGCCTCATCAACAACAGCCTGCTGCTCCGGTGTCAGTGCATCGTAAATATCCTGGTTGATGCAGAAGAACAGGCAGTCATAGATCGCATCCCACATGGAGCAGTACGGCTGTACCTCCTGTACGCTGGCTGCATCGATTGCAGGTAATGGATTTTCCTGTCCCTCGACTGTATTCTGCTGCAGAGCTGTATAAGTCTCGGACCAGTTCATATTTGTTGCATCTGCGCCCCATCTCTTATAACATTCCATAAGAAGATTGGAACCGGCTACACGAACCTTCAGGTTCTTCATATCATCTACAGATTTGATCTCATGTTTGCTGTTGGTGATCTCACGGAATCCGTTCTCTGCAATACCCATGCAATGGAGTCCGTACTCACCGAGGATCTCTTTCAGCTTTTCTCCGGCCTCTCCGTCGAATTTGGCATCTGCGTCATCGTAGGAATCATAGATGAACGGCAGGGATACTACATTGAATCTCGGGTCAAATGCAGAGTAGATCAGGTTGGAATGCATGGAGATCTGTACCGGGTCTCCGTTCATCAGTGCCTGGATTCCCTCGGACTGATTTCCGTTTGTAAGCTGGTCTGCTGCGTAAATATTGACTTTGACTTTTCCACCGGTTGCTTTTTCCATAAGCTCACCGAACTTACGTCCACCGTCAGCCCATGTACTTGTCTCTGTTGTGGAGCATGCAAAGTTCCATGTCATCTCCGGCCAGTCAAGGTCACTGTAATCTTCGATGGTATTAAAGGAATCGCTTCCGTCTCCGGCATCCTTGGAGGAACTGCTTCCTGTATCAGCAGACTGATCCCCTGTGTAAGAGCCCTCCTTTGCAAGAGCTTTCGGAAGGGCTGTGGATACTGCCGGAATATAAGTGATGATCAGAAGTACTGCAACGGATGCTGCGATCATTGGCATAACTGCCTTTGAGATCTGCTGCAGACTAACCTCCAGACCTTTCTTGATCTTGATACTGATAGCAACAAAAAGGTTTACACCTACAGGAGGTGTTACCTGTCCGATCGCAAGGTTTACAGTTGCCATAACACCGAATGCTACTACATCATATCCAAGAGCCTTGCATACCGGAAGCATGATCGGTATGAAAATATACATCGCAGAGTTCGCATCAATGAAGCATCCTGCGATCAGGAAGATAATGTTTACGATCAGAAGGAAGGTAAACTGATTATGTGCAATGCCGGCAAGAAGGTCTGATGCCGCAGTTGCAATACCAAACTTGGTACATACAAAGGAGAACAGGGACGCACTTGCTACGATCAGCATGATTCCACCTGTTGTCTTTGCAGAATCAACAAGAATATCAAACAGGTCTTTGATCTTAACTTCACGGTAGATCACCATACCTACAAACAGACCATAAACAACAGATACTGCCGCTGCCTCAGTAGGTGTAAAGATACCACCATAGATACCGCCAAGGATGATGATCGGCATCAGGAATCCCCAGAAAGCATCTTTAAATGTAGTCCAGCGTTCTTTTGCTGTTGCTTTCTTACGGGATGGCTGAATGTTATGTTTCTTTGCCTCGATCATAACGATGATCACAAGGGCAACACCCATGAGAAGTCCGGGTACGATACCAGCCGTGAACATATCTGCGATGGATACACCTGTGATGGAAGCATATACAACGAATGCGATACTTGGCGGTATGACAATGGCTATGGAACTGGACGTGGCCATCAGCGCCGTGGAAAACGGTGCGGAAAATCCACCCTGCTCAACCATGGCCGGGATCAGAACTGCACCAAGAGCTGCAACTGTAGCAGGACCGGAACCGGAAATAGCACCGAAGAAGCATGCAACAATAACACATACGATAGCGATGCCTCCTTTTTTGTGTCCTACACAGGTATCAACAAAATCAATCAGCCTTTTGGAGATTCCGGCTTTTGCCATGATATTTCCGGACAGTACAAAGAACGGAATGGCAAGAAGCAGGAACTTACTGATTCCTGAGTACATGTTTGTCGCAACAATTGTCAGTGATGTGCCGGAATAAAGGATCGCACATACAGATGACAGTCCCAGACAGATTGCAATAGGAAGTCCCAGGATCAGGAAAATAAAGAAGGAGATAAATAAGATTGCACTGATCATTTATTTGTCCTCCTTTTCATC
>CAKROW010000002.1 GCA_934373235.1 uncultured Blautia sp.
ACACATTGTGTACCTATTGTAGCATGCTTTTCTTATGTCGACAATATTTTTATCTAATCTTAAACACTTGGCAGGCTCCTTTCCAAGCAGAGTCGTCCCCACCCCACCTCCACATTCGGATACTCTCCATACCCACCCACACTCTGCGCACCTTTCCGCAGGTATGCCTTCACCTTTTCCCCGTAAAGAAACGGATCATTTCCTTTCACGATCCCCCACTCCATAAGCAGAGCTGCACTTCCGCTGACAAAAGGTGCCGCAAAGGAGGTTCCGGTGACAGTGGTGTAGCCTCCGCCGGGAACCGGGGCGGAGATGGCTACGCCGGGAGCTGCGATGTCAGGCTTCCTGATCGGCAGGAACTGACTTCCCCTTCCGGAAAAACCTGCGTAGGCATTCAATCTGGAATCATAAGCTCCAACAGAAATAACTTTTTCGGCAGTAGAGGGAATCGTCAGGGTTCCCACAGCCCGTGGAAAATAAAACCCGGTTCCGCGGTTCAGTACATTTCCGCCTGGCAGCCAGAGGAAATACTGACCGGAACGCACCTGTTTTCCACTTAAGATAATTTTCCAGACACCACTGTCCACATAATTCCCTTCAGGAATGAAATCTATGTAGATTTCCTGGGATAGCTGATAGGGACCTGGGGTTCCATAATAGATCAGAAGCTCTGTATTTTCCAGCAGATGCCGCTGAGGGCCCGGTCGCCTATATAATGGGCCGATCTGTTCTCCGGACGGACTTTCCAGATAAATTTCCATCTCATCTTCATAATCCTTCCATAGCTGTACATTTAATGTGGGCTCAAAAGTTCCCACTGCCAGTTGAAGCTCTTCTGTTTTTCCCTGCTGCAGGATCCCTCCTGCATGCCAGGGCTGGCTGCCGTTATTTCCGGTTCCTGTAACGATCACCGTCCGCCCCACGGCCGCAACCGTATCAATATAATTTTCCAGAAGGGAATCCCCTCTGTGAGAACCATAATTATTCCCAAAACTCAAATTGATCACCAGCGGCATGTTCAGTTCCAGCGCCTTTCTCACAAGATAATCGATTCCCTGGATCAGCTCCGTTGTCCTGGGAAAAGATTTTTCTCTGGGGATCCCCATCTTTACCACCAGCATATCACTTTCATAGGCGACACCCCGGTTCAGCCCTTCCGAAGCTCTCCCGTTTCCTGCCGCTATCCCCAGAACTGCCGTCCCATGGCCACTGACATCCACAGATGGAACAAGACGCCTGCCCTGGTTTTCTCCAAGTGCAAGCGCCTCGTCAATTTCTTCTTTGGTATATTCAGTTCCTGTGACATATCCCTGAGGCGGGCGTCCCGGAATGCTTTGGTCCCACAATGCAAGAATTCTGCTGCTGCCATCTTCATTTCGGAAATCCGGATGAAAATAATCAACGCCTGAATCCACGATTCCCATAAGAATGCCTCTGCCTGTCAGCGCACCGGCACCGGTCTGAAGCGGATGGATACAACTGGCAGTTTTTCCCTGAAATACTTCAAAATAAAGCTGCTTCGGTTTTTCCATAAAGATCACATTTTGCCGGTGGGAATAACGGTCGATCTCCGATTCCGTCAAAGTAACAACTGCATAATTTCCAAGAAGCGGAACCGCCTGGATTCCACTGCCTGAAAGCCCCGATTCCGGTCCTGTATATTTCACGATCACCTCCCAGGTCCGCTCAAACGGATCATAACCAACATTCAGATTTCCGGATTTCTGACGTTCTTCTGATGTTGCGTCTATGGCAAGGTTTAATAGATTGTCGATTTTCTGATCTGGCATATTTTTTCCCGGTTATTATTGACTTTATTATAAATATAAAAACCTTTTCCCAAAATATACTCCCATCCTGCAGGGTAAACATTACTTCATGTCAGGCTTTTTTATCTGTGGCAGTTATTTTCTCCGCATTTCCATATGCCTCAGCATAAAACAGCTCCTGAGAGTTCAACCTGGTATCATGAAGTGCCCTGTCTGTATATTTTCCTTTTGCTGTAAGACGTTTGCCCTTCTCATCATCATTCATCATAGTCTCAAACATACAGTCCAGACGTTCTCTCAGTTTTTTGTCAAGAACAGGAGCAGCCACCTCCACACGGCGAACTGTATTCCTTGTCATAAAATCAGCGGACGCAATATAGACCTTTTCCCGCTCTTTTGTTCCAAAGCGGTAGATTCTGGAATGTTCCAGAAAACGGCCGACAATACTTACTATCTGAATATTTTCTGTATAACCCGGTACTTCCGGAAGAAGACAGCAGATTCCTCTGACGATCATTTCAATCTTCACTCCTGCCTGGGATGCTTCCACAAGCTTGTTGATGATCACCTTGTCAGTCAGGGAATTGATCTTGATTCCCACATAACCAGGCTCTCCCTTTTTCACATGTTCGATCTCTTCATCGATCATATCCAGCACTCTGTTCTGCAGACATTTGGGTGCCACCAGAAGAAGCTCTGATTTCTCAACCGTCTCGCCTTTCAGGAGCGCTGCAAATACTTCCGCAGCTTCCTTTCCGATGTTCTGATCTGCAGTGATAAGAGACAGGTCTGTGTACAGTGCTGAAGTTTTCTCATTATAGTTTCCGGTTCCGATCTGAGTAATATAGGATACTCCGCCCGCAGTTTTTCTGGAGATCAGACACAGCTTGGAATGAACCTTGTATCCGTTCAGTCCATAGATAACCCGGCATCCTGCCTCCTCCAGTTTTCTGGAATATTCAATGTTGCTCTCCTCATCAAACCGGGCACGGAGTTCCACAAGAGCAACTACTTCTTTGCCGTTTTCTGCCGCCTCGATCAGGGCGTCTACGATCTGGCTCTTATTTGCCAGACGGTAAAGTGTCATTTTTATGGATACTACAGAATCATCCTTTGCAGCCTCATAAAGCAGATTGATAAAAGGTCTGATGCTCTCAAAAGGATAGGATAACAGCACATCTTTCTTCGTGATCTGTGGAATCAGTCTTTCCTTGTCATTAAGCTGTGGTGTCATACGTGGAGTCCGCCTCTGATAAAACAGTTTTTCCTGTCCTGTACCTTTCAGATAGCTCTGGATTTCAAATACAAAGGACATATCCAGCGGAACCCTGGACAGAAATACATGCTCCTTCTCTACATTGATATTTTTGCACAGAGAGGTGATCATCTTTTTGTTCAGTTCTCTGGAAAGTTCCATTCTTACAGGATTCATGCGTTTTCTCTGTTTGATCAGATTTTCCATTGCCTCCCTGTAATCCAGGTCCTCATCATAAATGGTCTCTGTATCGATATCCGCATTTCTGGTGACGCGGACCAGTGACTTTTCTTTTACTTCGTAACTCCTGAACATTTTGGGAAGAAAATGCAGGATGATCTCCTCAGAAAGCATAAAGGTTCCCTTTCTTGTCGGTATGTCGATCAGACGTTTGAACACATTATTGCTGCATGGAATGATGGCAGTTCTGGTTTTTCCACCTTTTGTCTCCAGAAGTGCCACCGCATAGATATCTTTATTTTTGAGAAACGGGAACGGCTGCTGCTTGCTGATAATGTTTGCAGACAGATATGGAGCAATCTCCTGGTCAAAATAAATTTCCAAAAGTTTACCCTCCTCAGCCGACAATTTATTAAAATTGATCAGACGGATTCCCTTCGGCTCAAGCTCTCCCATAAGCTGTTCATAGATCACAGCTTTTTTCTGATCCAGCTCTCTGGTCGCTTTAAGAATAGCTTTTACCTGCTCTTTGCTGGTCATATTGGTTTTGTTTTCACGAACGACCTCTGAAGATTCCATCTGATCCATCAATGTGCCTACCCTTACTCTGTAAAATTCGTCCAGGTTGGACTGATAGATAGAAGCAAAGGTAAGACGTTCAGCAAGAGGGACTCCCGGATTTCCCGCTTCGTTTAATACTCTCTCATTAAATTTTAACCATGACAATTCTCTGTTCATCATATATGGAAAAGTTACGTTTCTTCTTTTCTTATTTTCCTCTTTTTTCATGTGTATGATTCCTTTCCAAAATTATTTTCAGAAAGAAATTATAGTATATCAAGATTAAGTCTTAAAAATGCCAATGTAAAATCTATGTAAGATTTATTCCGTTTATAATGGACCTTGTCCCACACAGGCTCCATTTCTGTCTGATCCGGCCTGTGTGCCTGATTTCCGGCGCATTTCCACTGATCCGCATTTTACGTTTCCTCCTGATCAGGCGGATATTTCCAGTCCGTTTTACTTTTCACCTGATTTTACAACTCTTTTTTCCGAAGTCCATATCAGTGTACATTTTTCTGCAAGCGCCTTCTCCTTTTTTGCAGCCTCTTCTGTATTTTCCGGATCATCCCAGAGGGCAAATGCCTCTTTTACATACTGAGGATCCACATAATATACGTTCTCAATTCCTGTGGGAAGGGACGTTTCATCTGTCCCGATATCTGCGCTGCGGTCATGTGCTTCCTGATAATCTTTCAGGTTCATAACAACATACTCCGTTCCCTCTCCTGAAGGATACTGTTTTCTTGACCACATGGTTTCATTCATCATATAAAACTGGCTTTTCTGGTCAACCGACAAAACACTCATAAGCTTCCCTTCCGGATTCACCTCCGAATAAACCTTTCCGTCTCTGACTGTCATTCCGGCCTTATCCCAGGAAATGTAGGTTTTTCTGTCATAATACCAGTAATTTCCCACGCCACAGGCTGTCAGTATAAGTGCTGCTGTCAGAACTACAGACAGAATCCTTTTTCTCCGGATACGTCGACGTATATTTTTTAACGGCCTGATCTCATCCCTCCGGGAAAAATCACTGCTGCTTTCCTTAAATGCTGCAGTCTGATTCTCCTTTTTCATCTCCTCCAGCATAGCACTGCATTCCCTGCACTCTTTCAGATGCTCTTTTACAAGCTGTCTGCTGTCCTCACTGACCATATCGTCCGCATAGAGGGGCAGCAGATCCCGGATAATGTTACAACTGATCTTCACGGTCCAATTCCTCCCTGATCTTTCTGCATGCTCTGTGATAAGTTACTCTTGCCCAGCTCTCACTTTTTCCAAACAGCGAAGATATCATGGCAAATGACAGTTCTCCAAATACACGGAGGGAAAAAACCTCTTTATATGGCTCCTGAAGTTTATGCAGAACCTTATGGATCTGAAAGGCAGTTTCTCTGTCTGTAAAATTCCGGATCAGATCAGAAGAAACATCCTCTGTCTCATTCTCAGCTTCCTCTGCATATTTTCTGTTTTTTTTCAGATAGTCATAATATGTATTTTTTGAAATCTGGCAGAGCCACACCCGAAGCTCACATTCTCCCCGAAAATCATCAAGTTTTTTCATGGCTTTAAAGAATGTTTCCTGGGTAAGTTCCTCCGCTATATGGGTATTTCGTGAAAGAGCCAGCAGATATTTGTATACGACGGTAAAATATTCCCCGTACACTTTCCGGATATCCAACATATCTGTTCTCCTCTCCTTGTACCCTTTTCCTCCTTCACATATATGACGTTATATGTCCCGGAAACGTTACAGAACTTTTTAATTTTTATCAAAAAATCTACAGCACATAATAGTGCGGAATAATATCCTCATAATGTCCGTCCGGCATACGGAAGCCTCCCGGGATCACTCCCAGCTTTATAAATCCGATCCTCTCATAGAGATGCAGGGCATGGGTATTGGAAGCCACCACCGCATTAAACTGCATCACACGGAAGCCTTTTTCTTTGGCCATTCTCAGGCAGTCCAGAACCAGCTTTTCCCCGATATGCACTCCACGGATATCTCTCCGCACTGCATAACTTGCGTTGCAGATATGCCCGCATCTTCCCACATTGTTGGGATGAAGGATGTAAAGCCCTGCTACTTCTCCGGTCTCTGTGTTTTCCGCAATCCCGGTATAGGTCTGCTCCTTAAAAAAGGCATCCCCGGTCTCTCTGGTAAGAGCCTTCTCCTGAGGAAAAGCCACGCCGTCGTCTACTACCTGGTTCCAGATCTCGCTGGCTGCCGCCGCATCCTCTGTACGGTATTCCCGTAAATTTATGTTCATCTTTCTATGCCTCCTTATTCCCTGAAAAAGCTGCAGAACAGATGATCCTGTATCCCATATATCCTGACACAAGTCCCACAATGATCCCGCCAAGCACATCTGTAGGATAATGTACATACAGATAAAGCCTGGAAAAAGCAATAAGCACCGCCAACACCAGTGTCGGCTTCCACAGCTTCCCGGCTCCTGCAAGATAAAGACCTGACACCACCGTAAAGGATGCCGCCGTATGCCCGGAAGGAAAAGAATAGTCTTTTGGTTTTGAGATCAGAACCTGTACTGCAGTGTTCACATCAAAGGGACGTATTCTCGCAACCAGCGGCTTCAGGATAACATTGCACAATACCAGGTCCACCACCAGACCTGCTGCCAGTATCACTCCCCACCGTCTGGTCTTTGGGAGGATCAGCAGTACCAGCGTCAGAAGGATCCAGAAGATCCCCGCATCTCCAAGTTTTGTGATCAGGCACATGGCTGTGTCTCCCACAGGTGTATGCAGGGTCTGAATCCAGTCCAGAATCTTAATTTCCATTTTTATTTCTCACTTCTTTCTTTTATGATATGATCTGCATTACCAGCACAGGAGCGAAACCGGACACTCCTGCCAATGTCATACAAAATCCACTGCTTTCTTCTGTCTGGACTTTGCCAGTACAAGAAGTACCACAAAGGTGATGATCTCAGAACTCAGGAAAGAGCTCCACACTCCGTTGATCCCAAACACCCCGGAAAGGATCACCGCGCTTGCAGCAATGGCTATGACTCCGCGCAGGAGACCAGGCTCCAGCGCAGCAGGCTTTTTACCTGGCCGCTCCCGAATGAACCGATATAAAAAAAGTATCTGCCAGAATATAAACCGATATCCTTCTGAGTATCTCAGCCTGATACCGTAATTTCCGAAACCGTTATAATATCTGATTTTATAATAACCTGTCTGCAACTTCAACTATAATAGAAAATCTCACTGTTTTTCCCGTCTGTATTCTGCAGGTGTCATATGATAACGTTCCTGAAAACGTCTGAATATCACAAGGATCTTTGCTTTTTCCTCAGAACTGATGTATCTGGTGGAAGGATCAGACGCGGCAGCTCTTCTGGATTTCCTAAAAAAACATATCTGATCTTATATTTTATTTGTCGTAAGTTTCTCTGTACAGAAAAAGGGGATGAGAACCTGATGTTCCGGTTCTCATCCCCTTCATTATATTCTCTATTTTTCCTGTACGTTGATGATGACTTTCATTGTGGTCTCACGGTTGGCATCGATGTATTTGTATGCTTCCAGATAATCCTTAAATGCGAAGGTTTTGGAGATCAGTGGTCTTAAATGAACTTTACCTGCATTTACCAGGTCAATGGCATCTACATAATCATCGTGACGGTACATCATGGTGCTCTTGATATCCAGCTCATGGTCATTGGCTACAGCCAGGTCAACAGTTGCCATATCTGCAAATACAGCTACCAGCACGATCACGCTTCCTTTTCTTGCATATTTGATAGCCTGACCCATAGTGATATTATTTCCTGCACAGTCATAGATCACATCTGCCTTGTCCGGACCAAATGCCTCTACCAGTGCATCTCCGAAATTCTTCTCCTTTGTGTTAACACATACGTCAATACCGCACTCTTTTGCCTTTGCAAGACGAAGGTCACTGACATCTGTGATCATAACCTTGGCAGCTCCCATTCCCCTGGCAGTCTGTGCCACAAGGTTTCCGATAGGGCCTGCTCCGATAACTGTGATGTTCATGCCTTTTACATCACCCATCTGCTTCACTGCATGTACAGCAACTGCCAGAGGCTCGATCATCGCGCCTTCCTCATAGGACATCTCCTCAGGAATCGGTGTCACCTTGGATGCATCTACTGCGAAATATTCAGATGCAGTTCCTGTTGTCTGGAACCCCATAACCTTAAGCTCCTCGCACAGGTTGTATTTGCCATGACGGCATGGATAACAATGTCCGCAGTATACCTGTGGCTCAATGGTAACTTTCTGGCCTACCTTAAATCCTGTAACATTTTTGCCAAGCTCTGTGATCTCGCCGGATACCTCATGTCCCTGTGTAACCGGATATTTGGTAAATGGATGCTTGCCGTGATATACATGGATATCAGATCCGCAGATACCGATGTTCATGATCTTCACAAGAACCTGATCCTCCTTTACCTCCGGAACCGGAATCTCTCTGAAAATAATCTCTCCTGGATTTGTCATTACCTGCTGTAACATGTGATCTCCTCCTTGCTGGTTTTATCTCTATCTTTTATTTTATCTTTTATAAATTGTTTTATTAAAGTAATTGTATTATTATTCTTTTGAGAGGATTTGTCAATAGATTTCTTATGTTTTCTACTTATTAGACAATTTCATAACATCATTTTTATGCAAAATTTCCCGGAATATCCTGGAATGTATTGCAAAATCATTCCGGAGTATCCCGGGAAATCTCTGTATTCTTATATATTTTTTATCAGATCATTAAAAAAATGCCTGGCTGCTCCTACAGCAGACGCCTCTTTCCGGTAGGTACAGTTCCTAAGATATCTGGTGTCACGGTCAAAACCGTTGTATTCCATGACTTTTTCCCCAAGGGGAAGCATATAGTCCGAGAGATATCCGCCGACCTCCCCACCCAGGATAATATCCATATCATATGCCATGCGAAGGTTGGATATAAGGATTGCAAGACTGTCCAGATAATTTTCCCAGATCTCTTCTGTTTTGGGATTTCCTCCGGAAAGCTGTTCCATAAACTGTTCCAGAGATTCATATTCCCCGCCTGTCAGAACGCTGGCTGCGCAGTAGGCATCTGCACAGCCTTTTTTGCCGCAGTAACATTCCCGACCGCCCGGAACCAGGATCATATGTCCAAACTCCCCGGCCTTCTGGTTCTGCCCGGAAAAAAGTTTCCCACCAATGCAGAAGGCTCCGCCCAGAGTGTTGTTCAGGGAAAGATATATGGCGTTTTTGTACCTGTTAAGATTCTCTGCCAGCATGGCTGCATTGGCATCATTTTCAAAATATACAGGGCAGGAAAAAATCTGCTCCAGAAATCCCAGACTGTAATTCTCAATCTTAAGTGCATGGGATTTTACCACAAGGTGCTGCTCCTGGCTGATGATCCCCGGGATGGATATCCCGATACCCAGAAGCTTCTCCGGTTCCTCCATATCCTCAAGGAAATCTTTCACCAGCCCATGCAGCTCCACACAGTAAGATGTCTCCGGCGAAAATTTTATTCTTATGCGATGTATCTTCTCAATCTCAGATCTCATATTCACCAGCACTATACCCACATGGTTGGCTGTGATCATGATCCCCATTGCATAACGGTAAGAAGCATTGATTCCTATGCTCTTCGCCTTCCTACCTCCTGTAGACGCATACTCCCCTGTCTCAGCCAGCACACCGCCTGCTATCAGCTCATTCACATTGGAAAGCACAGTAGGCATGCTCATATTGAGATTCTTGGAGATCTCCACCTTGGAAGTATTCTGGTTACTCATCACATAATTCACGATCCTTGATCTGGTACTGTTCTTCTTCTCTGATTTAGCCGCCATATAAACCCTCTTTTATAAAATCTTTTGTAAAAGTATGATAGCCTTTTCAAAGGAATTTGTAAAGTATTTTTAAGCTGTTTTCTAATTATTTTAGTTGTATTTTTTACAATTTAGTTATATAATAAAAATTATCAAAACAGTGCGTGAAATCATATCAATTGGAGGGAATATTATGAACGAGGAACTTTTTAACGAGGCCGCCCGGTCCAACATTTTGTCCAAAAAGCTGATCGATCAGCTTCAGGAGAGTATGAACTACAGCAGTATCTCCTTTATTAACTGGACTATCGAGGTTCTTACCCTTATCAAGAACCGTCTGGAACGTGGAGATAAGATCACAGATGAAGTTTCCGGAACTGTTTACACAGTCCGTTCCTTCCGCGAATTTGTAAATAACAATTTTTCTTCCTACATTGCCAGTCAGGTATTTAATACCAGAGCTGAGAAGGTTTATTTTTCACTTGAGGCAACAGAGGACGGTTACAACCTGGTCATGGCTGATTCCGGAGATGAGAAGACTTACCGCTGGATCTCAAGCCTGAGCAAGCGTTTTTCTCTGGTTGAGATGATCGCCACAGGAATCGTTTATGTGAAGGATACACGTACTGATACATATCAGCCTTTTATCTCCGGCAATGGCAGATATTGCAGATATGACAGAGAGAACGGACGTATTGTGGAAGTATAGATATTTTTACACAGCCCATTATTCATAATTTACCATAAGAAGCCTGTCGGTATGCATAGCAATATGCAGCCGGCAGGCTTCTCAAATTATTTTTACAATTGTCTCTTACTGTTCTCAACTGTTTCAAAAGGTCCCGGAACCGGATGGATTCCCCTGTGGCTGCCAAAATAGTCACTGTCAAAATAAATTTCAGTTCCATCCGGCGCCTCAAACTTTTGTTCCGGTTCAAAAGCCTCTCCTAAACTGGCTGTAGATATAAAAGGCGTGTCAAAATTCGGAATATACTCGTAAAGATTAGTCTCCAGCGTATATTTTCCATCATTCTCTTTCAGGGACAGATAAATCGAATGTGTGGTATCTTCTCTGTAATTTTCTTCTGTATCACAGGGCTTTGCGCCATTAAAATATAAATTTCCCCCTGTATAAACCGGCAGATGATCATAAAAAATATCACGTTTTGAACGCTCGATGGCCGTTTCCTCTGTAAACTGTGAAAAATATTTTTGTGCTGTAGGATATCCGTCATATTTCCAGGTTCCACACTGAAACGTATACAATTCCTCCTGCCCCAGTTTTTCTGTAAATAGCTTCAGATCCTCCCGAACTGGCTGCTGTACAAAAATATTGTTATAAAATCTTGCATCTCCATGAAGAATTGTCATAAATCCGGCTATTTCTGTACGATGCGGAACATGATATGGCGTATAGCGATCTGTACAGAATTTTTCTCCTCCGTTACCTCCCCCTTCTCCAACCCAGGTAAAGGAGCCCGCGATCAGATTATGTATCAGAGCAATTCCCTGAGTTGTAATACGGCACGAACAGTTAGAAAGAAGCAGATTATTATCAATCAATGTAGGACCATGTGAGACTTCTATGAATATATCTTCACCAAGCCCGAGAGAATTTGCCGGCATAGTTCCTTCCGGTGGAACATTATCATGAAATAAATTTCCGGTAACACGTGTGCCCTGTGCCTGCCAGTCAAGCCACAGGCCTCTTGTACAATGATGGATATGATTTCTCCGGACAGTAACATCAATAGCAGCATGCATCTTGATCCCGCCTATCTCCGCACCTGCCAGATCCTGTTTGTTATTGATGTGATGAATGTGATTATCCTCAATTACTGAAAAAACTCCGCCAAGATGACCGACAATACCTGTCTGTCCACAGTCATGTATATTGCAGCGCCGTATTATATGGGAACCGATCTTTTCTTTTGTCCAGCCCTCTCTCTGCGCCTGACAGATAGCATCCCGTTCTGTCTGTGTGCCGTCCTTGTACAGTCTGGTTGTCCATTTATTTTCATTTTCCGGCTGAAGATATTTTCCCAGGGAAATTCCACTGCACCTGGAATCTGATATTTCACAATCTTCTATGATCCAGCCTTTGGACCAGTGCGGTCCTACCATACCTTCCTGATAAGCTGTCGGAGGTGCCCACTGAGTAGCTGCCTGCTTCACTGTAAATCCGGACAGAGTAATGTATCCAATCCCTGTTTCGGAGGGATAGAAACAGTTTCTTCGCACATTGATCTCCACGTTTTCTTTATTGGGATCTGCTCCGTGAAAATTTGCATAGATAACTGTCTCATTTTCCTCCTGCTCTGTATACCAGGCATAAACCGAATATTCCGGTTCCCATGAAGCGTTGTCTTTTTTCGGATAAAGCACATTTTCCAGATCCGGAGTTTCGTACATTGCTTTACCATTAAGATATACTTCTCCTGTGTGGACCGGTTTTATATTTGAATAATACCAGTCTCCCCTGATCAACGTGGTATATGGGTTATATGTACCAAATATTCCATTGGAAATCCGTGCCCTCCAGACCTGTCCTTTATAAGGTATCCAGTTTTTCACCTGTTCCGCACCGGTAATGACCGCTTTTCCCTTTATCTGTGACCGATAGACGATTCTTGCTGTTTCTGTACCACCATTGACCGGATCCACGTATTCTCTGTAGGTTCCCGGTGCCACCAGTATTTCATCCCCCGCCTGTGCTATGGCTGCTGCCTGGGAAATTTTCTGAAAAGGCTTTTCTTCTGACCCGTCTCCATATCGAAATGCTGAAGCTGAAACATAATATCTCATGGAAGTTCCTCCTTGTTTTTGTTACTTGAATTGTATCATATACAGCTTTATAATATTGGTCAAAGCGCCAGTAAATATAGCCATATATTGCTGTATAAGGAGAAAAAATGAATCCATTTTACGAAAAAAGAAAAGGAAAAATTAACATTCACCACACAGAAAATCTTTCTTTTCCGGCTCATCTACATGAGCACACGGAGATCCTGTATGTTCTGAATGGAAGTATCAGTCTGAAAATCGGAAACATAAACTATATTTTGAAATGTGGAGACTGTGGGATTATTTTCCCCGGAGAAGTGCATCAGATCACCACCGGGCAGTACAGTTCTCTGCTCATCCTGATCTTTGATCCCGAACTGACCGGAGAATTCCGTTATTCTTTTCAGAAATACAGGCCTTCACATCCCTGCTTTTCCAAAACCGAACTGCCCGGAGATGTCCTGCTGGCATTTAAGCGACTGGAACAGTTCTCCAAACCTGAGCATTTTATTCTCAGATCCGCATGGATCCAGGTACTGCTTGCCATGCTTTTTCCCGGATTAATGCTTAAAGAAAAAAAAGACTTTGAAAACGAACCGCTGGCATACCAGGCGATCCGTTATCTTACAGTCCACTTTCGCGAAGATATTTCCCTGGAATCCCTTGCCTCCGCCCTGCATGTTAACAAATATTACCTGTCCCATACTTTTTCAGAAAAACTGGGTGTCAGTTTTCCCGGCTATCTTAACCAGTTACGCCTGGAACAGGCAGTTCTGTTCATGCGTTCTACTGATAAACCTCTGGAATATATCTGGGAAGAATCCGGTTTTACCAGTCAGCGAAGCTTTAATCGCATATTCCGTCAATATTATGGGACTACACCCTCCCGGTTCCGCAAAAATTCCGGAAATACCCCGTAACTACCTGATCTCCTCAAGAAAGGCAAAAGGTTCCTCATCCTTAAGAAAATGCATCAGCATATAAGCGCACAGGATCGCCACCCGCTCTTCTTTGAGGATTCTTTTTACTTCTTCCTTGTCTGCGATAACAACTTCGATCTCCTCGCTGTCCTCCTGGGCTGCTGCACTGATCTCACCGCTGGCATAACCGTATACAGTGGCACAGGATTCGTCTGTCATACCGATAGTTGTAAAATATGGTTTCTCGTATGCCTCCGGTACTTTAAGAGGCTCAAGCTTAAGTCCTGTTTCCTCAAAAAGTTCTCTCACTGCACCTTCATGGAAATCCTCTCCCGGTTCCACAAGCCCCGCCGGAAATTCATAGATATATCCGCCTATGGTATAACGGTACTGACGGATCAGAACTACCTTGTCATGATTCTCACCGTAAACGCTGTAGATCACCACACCATCCGGGGTGTTTTTCCCTGTTTTCAGTTTCAGTTCGGCTATACTTTTGGCCCTGGATGCCACAAAATAGGACACCGGTGTATTATGTACACTGGTTGCATCCACTCCGTAGAGATTTACAAATTTATTGTCTGTAAGCTTTTTTACACTGTTGATCTTACCCATATGATTACATCCTTTCCGGCACTGATTTTTCTGAAACCATTTTATACGATTTGCAGTCAAAGGTCAATTTTATTGCTATATGAAAAAAGTTCCGTTTTATGTTATAATTTCAGGGCAGTCACTGATCTGCAGACTGCGATCTTATCAATATTTTAATTTTACCACGAAAGAAGGTTTCATTTTGAAAAAACAGTCAGACATTTCACAGTCCGGCAATCCACTGGGAAGCGCTCCGGTGGGAGGTCTGATCGCAAAGTTCGCCATCCCTGCCATTATCAGTATGCTGGTCAGTGCCCTCTATAATATTGTTGACCAGATCTTTATCGGGCAGGGAGTGGGTATGCTTGGAAATGCCGCTACCAATATTGCATTTCCCGTGACCATTGTCTCAACTGCCGCAGCACTTCTTCTGGGTATCGGAAGTGCCTCCAACTATAATCTGGAAATGGGCGCAGGCAATGAAAAAAAGGCCAGTTCCATTGCAGGTACCGGACTTTCCTCCCTTGTGATCTTTGGTACTGTCATCACGGTTGTGGTTCTCATATTCCTGAAACCCCTGCTGCACATCTTTGGCGGCACACCGGATGTGATGCCATACGCCACTGATTACATGGGTATTACCGCCATCGGCCTTCCTTTTTATGTGCTGTCCATCGGAGGCGGACACCTGATCCGTGCTGACCGAAGCCCCACATATTCCATGTTCTGCACACTTATAGGTGCTGTGATCAATACAGTCCTGGATCCCCTTTTTATCTTCGGATTCGGCTGGGGCATCAAAGGTGCCGCATGGGCAACCGTCACCGGACAGGTGATTTCTGCCTTCCTGGTGGTCTTCTACTTTTGCAGGCTGCGCAAAATGTATCTGGACCGCTCCATGCTGATCCCCAGGCAGCACAACCTGGCAGCAATTTTTTCCCTGGGGCTTGCTTCCTGTATCAACCAGCTTGCTATCGCCGCAGTTCAGATCGCCATGAACAATGTTCTCCGCCATTATGGAGCAGAATCTGTTTACGGAAGCGATATTCCAATTGCATGTGCAGGAATCATTTCAAAGGTAAATCAGGTTTTCATGGCCATCTGTATCGGAATCTCCCAGGGTTCCCAGCCTATCTGGGGCTTCAACTACGGTGCTGAAAAATACGGTCGTGTACGTGAGACTTATCGCTGTTCTGTAACTTTGTGTACGGTGATCGCCACTGTATTTTTTGTCTGCTTTCAGTTCTTTCCCCATCAGATCGTGGGGATCTTCGGAAACGGAAGCGATCTTTATTTCCAGTTTGCAGAGCGTTATCTCCGTATCTTCATGTTCATGACTTTTGCAAATGGGATCCAGCCTATGTCCTCAGGATTTTTCACATCTATCGGCAAGGCAAAGCTCGGTGTCATCATGTCTCTTACAAGACAGGTTATATTTCTCCTTCCGATGATCCTTATTTTCCCGCTTTTTATGGGGATTGACGGTGTCATGTATGCCGGCCCTATTGCAGATACCGCTGCCTTTGTTCTGGCTGTTGTTTTTGCAAGAAGAGAGCTTGATATTATGAAAAGCTCAGAACCATAAATTACAAAATGCCGTGTATCACATACGTCTGAATCATCGGTTCAGCTATATGATACACGGCATTTTTCACTTTTTATCGATCTTCTGTTATCAGTCTTTTACTGCTGCAGATCAGTCACCCTTCAGCACAACACGGATCTTCTTGTAGATCAGAAATACGATCACGGAAGTTACCGCATATTTAAAGATATTGAACGGGAAAATGATAAGCAGTGCAAATCCAAGTAATCCGTTTACAGAACTGTGTACTGCAGCACCCATCTGGATAAACGCCTCGATCGGCATACCGAAAGCCTTTCCATAGGCAGGAAGCAGAACAAATGCATTGATAAAGCAGGCAAGAACTGCTGTCACAACTGTACCGGCTGCCATGCCGATCACAGCGTGGCTTCTGCTCTTCTTATGATGCAGACGGTAGATCAGTCCTGCCGGTATCACATATGCACATCCAAAAAGGAAATTGGCAACATCACCTACGCCGGCTGTCATAGTTCCCTTTGTAACCAGATGGACCAGGATCTTCACAAGCTCGATCAGGATACCTGCCACAGGTCCCATTGCAAAAGTTCCCACCATAACCGGAACCTCGGAAAAATCAAGCTGATAAAAGGATGGTGCAAGAAACGGAATTGGAAATTCCAGATTCATCAGCACGCCCGCTACTGCTCCCAGCATGGCCACCTGTGCGATGGTCCTGGTCCTGGACCTTGTCATTGCGTTTCCGCCCTGTTGTAATACCTGTTCACTCATAATTCTCTCTCCTTTAGAAAAATTCTTTCAAAGAAAATTCCCACAAGTAAGTAAAGAATGTATTCTGTGTAAGAAACTTATATCATTGGAACATTACAGAGTAATTTCCTATGACATAAAAAATCCCCGGGAAATCTTCTTCCCGGGGCACTTATCTCATTACACAGACCGTGCGTTCTTCTCTCATCCAGACTATACTGTCGGTTCTGGAATCTCACCAGATCAACCGCTTGTGCGGGTCGCGGACTATACCGCCGGTAGGGAATTCTGATATCTCAGTCACCCTGCCCCGAAGAAATTTTCTTTTTCTGGACATATTATAGCTCAGTCTTTTTATAATTGCAAGACTATTTACATATTTTTTCCCTGATCACCGGAGCTTTCAGAAGACCGCTCTCTCTTAACTGGTACTCATAAGACCACAGGTCACCGGTTGTCCTCCATGCATTGGGACCGAACCACTCTTCTTTTTTGTCACAGTTATGCAGGGTTCCAAAAGTATTTACTCGATTTCCATACACAGTCAGCTCCAGAAGATGCTCTCCTTTTGGAAGTTTTCCAAGGTCTGCCTCATATGGGGAAAATGCAATATGTCCCATATCTTTTCCGTCAACAGACACATGAAGCACAGGGGCACGGAACAGGCTGGCACGCACACTTACCTCTCCGCCTCTGGCTGTAAATGGAATCCTGTAAGTGATATTTCCACCGTAGAACGGATATCCCTGTCTTGTGATGTCACAGAAAGCAGCTTCTTTTTTGTCTTTTTTCAAAGTCTGCATCCTTCCTGCCGTCTCCACACGAAAATCACCCAGAAGGAACATTGCCTCAATATTTATTTTGGAATTATAAGGGATATTTACCTGAAGCTGATGGCTTCCTGCCTCCATATCAGGAAGTGCGATCCTGCGGATACAGTGATCCACATACCAGCCCTGTGCTTTGTTTTCCACAGGTCTGCCATCCAGAAGGATTTCTGTATTCTCATCATTTTCCATTGCAAGGAAGCAGCCTGTAAGTGCTGTCTCTGTATGGATCCGGAAACGAAGACCTAAAGTGTGGTCAAGGCCTTCCTGACTGTCGTTGGTCCAGGGCTGTGCAAATGCCTCCATACGAAGAGGATAGCCCAGCTTTTCCCGGAAAAGATTATCAATTCTCAAAATCTCTTCCTGGCTGTGCCACTCTCCCCCGTCAAAAGCATACTCAGCAAGATCCAGGATGCTTACATTCGGCTCACTTCGCAGGATCTCCACCTGATCCGGAACTGCCACAGCACAGATATCCACCATTTCTCCATCAGAGGAGGAAGCTTTTCCACAGGCTGTATCCTCACGCTCCACATTTTCCACAGGCTCCATCTTAAGAAGAAGGCTGTCCTGGTCAAACATACTTTTCTTAAGAACAGTATCCCCGTTATGATACTCTGCTTTCGTCTCGTAAATATCACCGGTCATGGCATCATATACAGTCAGCTTCCAGAGTCCCCGGAAACGGATGGTCAACTTCTCTTCTCTTGGAAGATCCGGATTCTTTTTCCGCTCCTGTGCCTCACTGATGATAATACTTGCATCGGAAGTAAAATCTGAAGGATTCACATGGCACAGGAAGAACCAGCGGTCTTTTCCCTCTTTTCTCATCTGATGGATCAGATTTGTGGAAGGCTTACCGTCTGCCTCCAGGACCTCCACATCACGCACATTTCTCACAGCCTCAAGAAGTCGGTATCTGCTGAAAGCCACCTGCTCACATTTATCCGCAAACCTTGCTCCCCTGTCAGAGATACGGGCATCCTGATATCTTGGAAGCTGTCCTGCAAAGATCACACGACCGCCTCTTTCCCTGAATTTTTCCAGGATATCCAGGGTGGTTCCACGAAGTGTCAGGCAGTTTGGTACAAGAACAGTGTCATAATCCATGGAGCCAACCTTCAGAAATGCCGCATCCTCCTGTCCTTCATTAAGCCCGGGAAGAAGAGATTCCGAAATAAAATCAAAATCCACAGTTCCGTACAGAAGCCAGTTGATAAGGTTCTGGAAATTCTCATCCATCTCCTCCCTGACTCCTGCTGTCTGCTCCTTTGGACCCCAGAAAAGCCAGTAGGATTCAACCGGATGGATCACACCCAGGCGTACATGAGGCACGCCTCTTGTAAGGGCTGTATTTACCCTGGCAAAATAATTTTCGATAAGAGGATATTCCTGATACCAGGGTGACTGATAACCGATGGCTGCCGGATAATCCCTCTTCGCCTCTCCTGCCATGGAGGTCCAGGTAAGATGCGGAACACGCACAGTCACTCCCAGCGCCGCCTGCCAGTCTCCCTGAAGCTTATGTCCCCGGAAATCAAAATCCCAGTTTGTCACTCCGTAAAGCTCGCTGGTCATTGCCTCTCTTCCGAACTGATGCACAGCACTTTCTGCCTGCTTTGCCGTAGAAAGCTCTCTTCTGTCACAAAGCATATCGATTCCCGGGATCTCAAAGGAACGGTAGGATCTCATAGCCTCTCCCAGTGCTGCTGTCTGTGTCTCAAGAGTAGGCTCCTCCATCATATGTCCGGTCAGTGCCAGGCCATGCTCCTTACACCAGCTTCCGATAGTGTCTGCAAAAGCGCTGGCAAAACGTTCCGCAATATGATCATGATACTCATAGCGGATCCTGGAAACCTGGTCTCCCGGAAGCTCCCAGAAAATCTCCGGCAGGTGCTCCAGAAGGCTGTGTCCGTAAGCTTCCCTGAAAGTATCCTCCAGATCATCGGTAAATGGAATGGTCACATCCTTTTTCTCATCTGCAAAATCAAAGCACTGCTTATGGGAAAACTGGGGTTCATCTGTAAAGATCGCAGGAATGGTTTTTCCAAACTCTGTGCCCAGTTCCCTGAAGTACTGCTCATGTGTCACCTCTATGAAACGCTCCACAGCCTTTTTGTCAAGAGTATTTAAATATGCCTCGTTGTTAAACCAGGGATTGTCCCCGGAAACCTCAAGATAAGCGAACCACTCATCAAAGCCCTCCTGTACCTGCTGGTCACTGTCCAGTTTATGGTACTCTGCAAGGAAACTGTTTTCCAGGCGCACCTCATATCTTCCAAGCAATGTCCTCTCATTACTTCTCACAGCCTGTCCTGAAGAACGAAGCTCCCCTGCCTTTATTTCCTTTCCGTCCTGACATTCCGGTGTAAAAAGGAGGAAACGTATCCTGTACTGATGATCCCGTGTTACCAGTCCGCCGCCTGCTCCTGACGGCCAGCGGTCCTCATCATAAAGCCAGGTGAGCATTCCTTTGTCCTCTGCCTTTTTCCAGGCATATTTCACCAGACCCAGGAATTCTTCACTCATATACGGATTGTCCATTCCTGTACGGCAGTGGATATGGCCCCCGCCCATTCCCATTGCCTTCAGCGCATCCAGCGTATTGTCGATCTCTGCTTCTGTCATCCTGCAGTTCCACGCCCAGAAAGGAGCGCCTCTGTACTCACTTCCCGGATTTTGGAATTTTTCCTCTGTAAGTTTTTCCCCATTGTGATATAACATACCTTCAACCTCCGTTATATATTATTATGTGTTTCCTTCTCCACATACTCAGACGGCCTTACTCCTGTATAGGAATAAAAGATCCTGCTGAAATAAAACTGATCTTTATACCCCACCTGCTCAGCTACATCCTTCACAAAGATCTTCTCTTCCCGCAGAAGAAGCCGCTTGGCCTTTTCCATGCGGAGAGATGTGAGATAGTTGTTAAAAGACGCATCCTCATACTTGCGGAAAAGCCTGCTTAAATAGGTCTGGGACACGCCTACACTTTTGCTGACGCTGTGCAGGGAAAGTGGTTCTGCCATATGTTTTTTTACATAGTCCTTCACACTCTGGAAATATTCCTCTGTGTTCACCTTCTGGCTTCCTGTATTTTCCTCAGGCATATTTTTGAAGAAAATATCAGAAATTCCACAGCAAAGCTGATCCACATTTTCCGCGGATGAAAAAATATCGTCCATGAGAAATTCCGCCTCTCTGTAATCCCGGTTCCCTGCCTCATATCTCTGGAGCAGATAGGCGATCTGCCTTAAACGTGCCTCGATCCAGATCTGTGGTTTTTCCTGGGCGGTCCATTTCCGGATCAGATCCTCCGTATCTTTCTGAAGCCGGTCATATTTCTGATTCTGGGCAAAATATTCCAGTTCTTCCAGATATTCATAATCCCTGTCCTGAACTTTTCCCACTGATTCCTTTCCCGGATCCTCCATAACCAGTGTCTGGCTTTTTCCCAGGATAATAGATGAGTCCAGCATACGGTAAAGCCCGCGTACCATCTCTCCGATCTGAGACACCGGAACACTTCTGCTCTGGATGATAGTGGTCACGTAGGCTGCCGATGGCTGTTCCTTGCCGATCCTGCGCTCCATGATCTGCTGGAAATCTCCATCGCAGACCAGTTCCTCCGGGCAGAGATATAAAGTCTCCTGTGAATCTCTTCCATAAGCCAGCATCAGCTCATTGATATCCGAGAATATCTCTCTGCCGGTCCTCTCACCATAGCGGCTTGGAAGTCCGTTAAGCCGCACAATGGCACCATAATAATGATCTGCGCTGAAATATCTGTGAAGGCTTTCCTCCTTTACAGGTATCTCATTGACCAGCCTGTGCATAAGGATGTTTCTTGCCCGATAATATTTTTCCTTCACCTTTTTTTCCAGCTTTTTAATAAGGTGTGCAAACTCTGATGGTACAATAGGCTTCAGTATGTAGTCGCATACACCGAAGCTGATGGCCTGCTTGGCGTACTCAAACTCCTGATAGCCGCTGACGATCACGCTGACCACATCCGGATAACGTTTTTTCGTTTCCTCCACCAGTCTCAGTCCGTTCATCACCGGCATCTGGATATCTGTGATCAGGATATCCGGCTCTCCTTTTTCTTCCATAATTTCCAGTGCTTCCTGTCCATTGTAGGCAGTCCCCAGGATCTCAAAATCACTGTATTTCCTGTTTATGATATTGACGATCAGACTTGCAGCCATAGGTTCATCGTCAACCACTAATACCTGATACATCTGCATCCTCCTCTTTCTCAGATACTCCGATTATCACGCTTACTCCTTCTTCCAGGTTTCTGATCCTGAATACTGCTTTTCCATTATATAAAAGAAACATTCGTGCATAGGTATTTGCAAGTCCCATGCCGCCTATCTCCATCTCAACGTTGCTGCCTCTGGACATGATATGCCTGCGGATCTTTTTCATCTTTTCTTCCAGGTCTGTCCGCACCTTATCTGTCATGCCTTCCCCGTTGTCACGGATCTCAAAATACCAGCCTGTATCATCCCTCCAGCCACGCACCTGGATCTTCATGATATTGTTACTGTTCTGATATCCATGCTGCACACTGTTTTCCACTAACTGCTGAAGCACGATCTTGGGAAGGGTCTCATTTTTGATGGAATCCTCACACCTGATCTCCACCTCAAGCCTGTGCTCATATCTGGATTTCAGAAGGAATATGTATCGTTCCAGATATTCCACCTCTTTTTCCACAGTTGCATACCGCTCCTTGGTACTGGTAGAATACCGCAGCATAGCCGCCAGACATCCGCAGATCTCACAAATTTCTTCGTCCCCGTCCATGATTCCCCTGCTGGAGATCACATTGAGCACATTATAGAGAAAGTGGGGATTTACCTGTGCCTGCAGCGTATCAAACTGCGCCTGCAGTTGCAGAAGGGACAGGCGCTTTTCTTTCACAATAGCTTCATTCAGTCGTTTTGTAAGATTCTGATAGGCGATTCCCAGCGCCTGTACCTCATCATCTGTATTAAGAACCATCGGTTCCACATCCAGGTTTTCAAGTCCTGTATTTTCCATCTGGGAACGGAGAGTGCTTAAGGGTCTGGTAAGTTTTCCTGCAATGATGGCTACCACAAACATGGATATCACAAAACATCCAAAAGCAACTCCCAGTGATGTAAATAACGCCCGTTTCATATCTGCGATAAGACCGTCATTTTTCTGCAGTACTGCTACCTGTATCCCGTAATTGGAAGATTCAGATACTGCGGATGCCCACTCATTTCCCTCAGAGTCTACCACATTGTATTTCTTTTTGATAAGCTTTGAATATTTTTTCATATATCGGACAAGATCACTGTTCAGCCCCTCTGACTGATAGAGCGTATCTCCTGCCGGTATCCACGCAACTACCTTAAGTTCACTGTCCGGAAGATCAAAAATGGCTTTGAGGTCTTCTGTTGCATACTGGACTTCAATGTAACCAAAATTACCGCCCTGTACTTTTCGTGCAAGTGAAAACACTTCCTCGCTGCTTCTTAAGCCCCAGCCATCCTGATGAGGGGCTACCAGGATCGGTTTACCGTGCATCTCCGCGGCAGCATGCAGCCAGCTTATCTTTGATGTATCCCTCGCCTTGTTGGTTATCTTTGCCCCGGTATTGGTACTGGATGCCACATCTCCCAGATGATTAAAGATAACTACCCTGTAAAAATTGCTGTAGATATAATACATGGAAATTCCGGAATTCAGAACATCCAGCTCTTCCGTTCTTTTCATGGTATCACCATTTTCCGCATATTGAGGCAGGGATTTCATTGCATAGAGCATATCCGGATCTGACAGGATATAATCCGTCACATGCTTCATGGAATCCACGGTAAAATCAATATTGGCTGCCATCTGCCTGGAATAATAGCTCAGGCTTTCGGATGCCTTTTCTGTTAGTCTCCTGGTATTATAATTATAAGTCACAATCCCAAAAAGCATAGAGATCACAAAAGTAACAACTGAAAAAACCAGGATCAGTTTTGTGCGAAATTTCATATCTGATACCTCTCATAATTTCTTATGCAGCACTTCACGGAAATACCCCATACCCCCTGTTATGCAGTATTTCCCTGTAATGCTACAAAACAGATACCCTGCATACTGTACAGAGTATCTGTTCCATATCATATCACATAGTTCTGTTTTTTTCCAACGGCATCAGCCCTTGACAGCTCCTGCTACCATACCATCTACGATCTTCTTGTTGAAGAACAGGAAGAGGATCAGCATCGGGATGGTGATGATCAGTACATCGGCAAACAGCAGGTTATAGGAACTGGAATATCTGCCCATGAAGTTGTAAAGTGTAAGCTGTACAGTTACGTTATCGTTTCCGGGAAGGAAATACAGCGGGTTTGTAAAGTCATTAAAAATAGTTACGGCATTCAGAATGATGATCGTGGATGTAACCGGCTTTAACAGCGGGAAGATGATCTTTACAAAAAGATGCTCTCTTGTACATCCGTCAATATAACCTGCCTCCTCAAGCTCTACAGGAATGGTGTTCATAAATCCTTTGTAAAGCATGATGGTGAACGGGATCTGTAATGCTGTCTCAACCATGATCATACCGAACATAGTCTTGTAAATATGAAGTCCCTGCATTACCCAGATCGTAGGAAGGATTGCCGGCGGGATCATAAGTCCTGTCATAACAAGTGTATCCACGATCTTTACAGGTCTGTCACTTCTTCTCTGAAGAACATATCCTGCCATGGATCCTACGATGATCAGTACGATCAGTGAACCTACAGTAAGGATGATACTGTTCTTGAAAGCTGTGAGGATCTGATAATTATTAGCGGAGAAAACTTCCTTGAAGTTCTCCCACATCCATGTCTCCGGAAGTGAAAGTTCCAGAAGGTTGGCACCTCTTCTGTCTTTTAATGCATTTACCAGCATGAACAAAAATGGTACTGCAAAGATCAGGATTCCGAAAATACAACCAAGGATGTCCCCCAGTAATGTTAATCTTTTCTGTTTTTTCATCTTAGTTGTACACCTCCCTGCTGTTAAGAAACTTCTGTAACGGGAATGCGATAATTGCGATCACCGCGAACATGATAACATTGCCCGCCGTGGACAGACCGAAGAATCCGGCTGCGTACTGTTTGTAAACAACGGATGCAAGTACGTCTGTTGCAAATCCGGGACCACCCTTTGTCATAGCCCAGATCAGGTCGAAGCAGCGAAGTCCGCCGATAAGAGAAAGTGTGATGATGGTGTTTGTTGATGAACGAACCAGCGGCATTACAATGTTACGGATCGTCTGCCAGCGTGTTGCACCGTCGATGGATGCGGCTTCATAATAGCTGGAGTCAATAGATGTAATACCTGCAATGAAAATAACAGTGGAAATACTTACACCTTTCCATACATCAACTGCGATCACAGAAAACAGTGCAAGATTTGTATCACCAAGCCAGTTTGGTCCGGAAATACCGATTGCAGCAAGCACGGTATTGAAAAGGCCCTTGCTTGGATGCATCAGAGCTTTGAAGATGATACCAACAGCTACAGCACTTACAAGGTTCGGGAAGAAAACAAGAGATCTTAAGAAGTCTTTTGTTTTGATCTTGCTTGTAAGGAACAGTGCGATGAAAAATGCAATGATTACCTTAAGTCCACTTGTAAGAACCGCATAGATCAGTGTGTTTCTTACAGATATACTCAAGGATCTTTCACTGAAGAATGTCTTATAGTTATCAAGTCCGCAGAATGTAAATGATTTCAGGTCCCATACAGTTAAACTGAAGAACAGTGATGTTACCATTGGGATAATAAAGAATACCACAAAGATAACAACTGCGGGAACAAGGAACCATAAACTGTATATTTTCTTTTTGTTCATGCCTAGTTTTCCTTTCTCCTGCCAAAAAACCGGCCGCCTGCGCTGCAAGCGGCCGACACATCAAATCTTACTTCCAGTCAAGACCAAGCTGTGTAGCCTGTTTCTTGCAGTCCTCATCGTATGCTGCTGCTGCTTCCTCGGCTGTTGACTGTCCTGTTGCAACCTCAGAGCAGATATACTCGCAGTTTGTTCCCTTTACAGATGTCTGGAACTCCATTGCAACGTTTGTTTTTCCTGTATCAAAGTATTTCTCCTGAGCCTCTTTAACTCCGTCGTATGCGTCATCCGGAAGCTCATATCCCTTGATGCAGTACGGGCCGTCTGGTTTCTGTGCCTCTGTGAAAGCATCAAGTGCCTCATCAGATGTATAGAACTCCATGAATCTTAAGATATCATCTTTCTTGTCACTGTTCTTGTTTCCGTAGATAGCTGTTGGCTCCCAAACTGTAAGGCCGTGGTTGTCAGCGTCATCTCCAGGGATACCCATAACACCGATCTTGTTTACATCGTCTCCGTAGAGCTCATAGATGCTGGAAAGTGCCTGGGAAAGGATGAACCAGTGAGCACCCTCGCCGTTTACGATCTTGTCGCAGGCATCTGCATATGTAGTAGCTGTGTAGTCATCGTTGAAGTATGGCTGAAGATCAGCAAGCTTCTGGAAGCTCTTAAGACCAGCCTCTGTTGTAGCGTATTTAGCTTCACCAGCTTCGAATTTCTCTGAGAAATCCGGCTCTGCTGCAAGTACGTTGTAGTGGTCTCCAAGGTATGGAACCTGGATTGTCCAGGAATCTCCAAGAGATCCGATAACTGCTGTCTCACCAGCCTCTTTCAGAGTATCGCAGTTCTTAAGGAAGTCTTCCCATGTGTCCGGAACCTGAAGATCATATTTCTCATAGAGATCTTTGTTATAAAGGATACATCCAAGGTTTGTAGCTGTAAGCGGTACACCATATACTGCTGTGTCAGATCCTGCGCTTACTGCTGATGCGAATGTATCATCAAGACGGCTTGCCCACTCCTCACCGGAAATATCGATGAAGTTGTCCTCCGGATCAAGCTCGTTAAGTTTAGCTCCTGAGTTGTATCCGCAAAGGTCTGTCATCTCACCGGATGCAAGTCTTGTCTTAACCTGGTTGTCTCCGTCACCGCCTGATGCACGAAGCTCTGTCTCGATGTGGATACCAGTCTCTTTCTCACAGAGATCAAATACTGCCTGATATCCGGATGATGCTGTATCCGGGTCGATCAGAAATGTAAGAGTAGCCTCTTTGTACTCCCATTTGCTGTCGGAATCTTTGTCATCTGCTGCAAGTACGCTTGTTGCACCTGCGAGTGTTGTTCCCATCATTGCTGCACAGAGCAGAACACTGAGCATCTTTCTTTTCATGTTTCGTCCTCCTTTGATTTGACGTTCTCCGTTATTTGATGATGCTATTTTAACAATTTGGACACAAAAAATACATGGATTATCCAATCCTTCTGCATGGATTATTGAACACTTTGCATATAAATATGTACTTTTTTCGTCGTATCGACAATATTTTTCATATAGGATGTTTATCTGTGCATGATTTTACATGTAAAAAATGACCGGCTGCCTGTGCAGTATGTTACCACACGGACAGCCGGCCTTCCTGCCGGTAAGTTTTTCCGGTTATATATTAGCTGATACCTGCGGATCGCTCCGTCATGTTTACCCCTGGGTATTACAGGATATCAATGTGCTCTCCTGCAAGAGCTTTGTTCATGCTTCGTACTGCACAGAATTTACCGCACATGGAACAGGTGTCATCATACTCCGGCTTACGCTCGTTCCAGATACGTTTCGCTGTCTCCGGATCCATAGCACACTCCCACTGAGCTTCCCAGTCAAGCTTTCTTCTGGCATCTGCCATCTTGTCATCGATCTCTCTTGCTCCGCGGACTCCTTTTGCAATATCAGCAGCATGGGCTGCGATCTTGGATGCCATGATTCCCTGTTTTACATCCTCAAGGTTTGGAAGCGCAAGATGCTCGGCCGGTGTTACATAGCAGAGGAAAGCTGCTCCGGACATAGCTGCAACTGCACCGCCGATAGCAGATGTGATGTGGTCATATCCAGGTGCAACGTCAGTTACAAGTGGTCCTAATACATAGAACGGTGCTCCCTGGCAGATGGACTGCTGAACCTTCATATTGGCCTCAACCTGATCAAGCGGTACATGTCCCGGTCCCTCGACCATAACCTGTACATCCTTCTCCCATGCACGTTTGGTAAGCTCACCAAGACGTACAAGCTCCTCGATCTGGCATACATCTGTGGCATCTGCAAGACATCCCGGACGGCATGCATCTCCAAGTGAAATGGTCACATCGTACTCACGGCAGATGTCAAGGATCTCGTCATAATATTCATAGAAAGGATTCTCCTCCCCTGTCATGCACATCCATGCAAATACCAGGGATCCTCCTCTGGAAACAATGTTCATTTTTCTCTTGTGGTTACGGATCTGGTCGATGGTCTTTCTTGTGATTCCGCAGTGAAGAGTCACAAAGTCAACTCCATCCTGTGCATGAAGTCTTACCACATCGATAAAGTCCTTTGCAGTCAGTGTGTCAAGGTCTCTCTGATAGTGGATAACAGAGTCATAAACCGGAACAGTTCCAATCATGGCCGGACACTCTGATGTAAGTTTACGGCGGAAAGGAATGGTGTTTCCGTGGGAGGAAAGATCCATGATGGCATGTGCGCCCATCTTGACAGCCTCCATTACCTTCTCCATCTCCACATTATAATCCTTGCAGTCCCTGGATACACCAAGGTTTACATTGATCTTGGTGCGGAGCATGGAACCAACGCCCTCCGGATCAATACATTTGTGGTTCTTATTCGCACAGATAACAACTTTTCCGGATGCTACCAGCGGAAGAAGTTCCTCTGTTGTCATTCTCTCTTTTTTCGCTACGATCTCAAGCTCAGGTGTGATGATACCTTTGCGGGCAGCTTCCATCTGTGTACTGTAATTTCTCATGTAAAAAATCTCCTTTCACTTTATGTCATCGGAACATTACGGAGTAATCTCTCATGACACAAAAAAGCCTGACCGATGCAACGCATAACATTACATCAGCCAGGCTCCTGATCTTTCGTACTTTATGAAAATCTTCTGTACTCTCATCTCTTCTGTACATCATGATCTTCTGTAGCTTTAAGAATCCTTCGTGCATATGTCCCTACGTTGGCATTATCCAAATCAGGTTATGGGTCAAGACATTCGCTGTCTACTCTCAGCTCGCTTCAGCGGGCTCCCCTGTTTTCATATGTAGATGACGCTTCCTGCGTCTAAAAAATATTATAATATAACTCCGTCGTTTTGTAAACATTGTTTTCCGCATTTTGCGACTTTTTCACAGGCAATATCCTCACCTGTAAAAAGTTCCGTCAGATATTCTTTCAGCGTTCTGCGGCATTTTACATTCTTCTCTTTTTTTCTCTTATGCTGTCCTCCAAATGCCAGGATGAGCATGTTTCCTGTCATGATATATCTGTCCTTATATTCCATTCCGGTCTCCTCCTTATTTTCTGATCAGCACTGATATCTTTTATTTGCCTGTATCATATCAGTTTTATAAGGAGTCAGCCATTGTCTGAAATAATCAATCTAATTGACTTTATTTATTCTTCCTTCGGTACTGGCTGGGTGTATCATAGTACAGTCTGCGAAAAGCGCGGATAAAGCTTTCCGGATTTCTGTAGCCTACCCTGGCGCTGATATCCTCCACGCTGAGTTGGCTTCCCAGAAGAAACTGTTCTCCCTGGCGCAGCCGGATTTCCGTAAGAAGGTTGGAGAAGGTTTTTCCTGATATGGATTTTATTAGTTTTGAACAGTATGGCACGGAAAAATGAAATCTCTCCGCAAGTTCTTTAAGAGTCACAGTACTGCAGTTGGCTATCATATAAGAAAGCATGGCTGACTGTTCTTCTGTTTTTTCCCGCGTGTTGTCAGGAATGCTGAGATGTCCTCCATGCCTTCTGGTCAGCTCCACAAAAAACAGAGTGAGGATACTGCAGATGATCCTGTCGGAATACTCATCACAGTCTTTCTGCTCTTTATACATATCAAGAATATAGTTCCGGATCACCAGGTCCCCCTCTGTGTGAAACAGAAGATATCGTATCTTTTCCCTGGAATAAAGGTTTCCCACAAAGAAACTGGATATCTGTGATTTATCCCGGACTGTGTTATAGAAGATATCCATAAATGTGCTGCGGCGGATCAGGATGTTAATGATAATACTGTCATCCTGCACTGCGCGGAGACCATGCACTACTTCCGGCGCAATAAGGCTTAAGTCTCCGGCTGTCAGATTTTCCTCTGTATCTTCATAATAATTGATACAGCTTCCGGACAGTACATATACCATCTCAAAAAAATCATGTTCATGATAAAATAACGGGATATATCTGGGATGTTTTACAAGGCTTACATTACTGCAGTCCGCAATAAATTCCTCTTCTTTTTCATGTTCATCAAAATTCTCCGGATCTACAGCCCAGTTTGCTTCTGTGTTGTGATCAGCATGTTTTTTCAGAAACTCTGCTGTCTTTTCCGGCGTTTTTTCCATAAAATAATATTCCCTGTAAATCTTCTCATCGTATTGCCACTGGTACAGTTCGGTGATGATTTCTTTATAGGCCATGATGTATATAAATTTTCCTTTCCTGTCGGTTGGATATCAGTTTTCCGGAAAAATATCCATCCTGCATGTCTTACAGCAATATCAGGATGGACATTTCTGTCTTATTTCCGTACATGGATATCCAACTGGTTATATGGGATCTCGATTCCGTAAGCATCAAAAGCTTCCTTGATCCGCTGGTTCAGTCTCCAGCGGGTGGCCCAGTAGCGGTCTGTAGCTACCCAGACACGGAATCCCATGACCACTGAGCTTTCTGCGAGCTCGTCCACAAAAACTACCATCTCCTCGTCTTCCCTTGTATCCGGGTCATCTGTGAGGATCTCCTCCAGGATCTCTTTTGCCTTCCGGATGTTGGAAGTATAAGAAATTCCCACCTTGATCTCCAGCCGTCTCTGATCCCTGGCTGTTACATTGGTGATGGTGGTATTGGAAAGAGTACCGTTAGGGATCACAATATGCTTGTTATCAATAGACAGAAGGGTGGTATAACAGATCTCGATCTTTGCCACGGTTCCCTCACTGCCGGCCTGTTCGTTGATAATGATATAGTCTCCCACCTGAAAAGGCTTAAAAAGCAGAAGCATCATCCCTCCTGCCAGATTGGAAAGCCCGCCCTGCAATGCAAGACCAAGGGTTACACCGGCAGTTCCCAGAAGTGCTGCAAGGGAAGATTCCTTCACCCCAAAGCTGGTGGAAATATTAAACAAAAGCAGGATATAAAGTACGATCTTGACCAGAGATGCCATAAACTGGGCAACACCGGTATCCAGCCTGGATTTTGTCAGGGATTTCCTGATGATATTGACCACCCATTTGATCACTGTGGTTCCCACCCAGAATGCAACAATGGCCAGAACTACCTTGAGCCCGAATTTTGTGATATCCGGAATGTACGTCTCAAACATCTGTCTGTACGTACTTACCTGGTTTGTTACTTCCTGTACTGTATCCATACGCCTGAGCCTCCTTTTTCTGTTTTTTCATTACATTTCCTGCTATTTTACACTGTGCTGTTTCTGTTTCCGTAATCCTCTCTTGCCCTGAATATGCAAAATTACATTTTCTTCCACCTGCAGTAGGCATCCTGAGGGACATCTGCCTCTCCGCCGCAGTGTGATCCTGCCCGGAGGGCTTTTTTATTTCACCGGAACATTACAGGGTAATTTCCCGTAAAATAAAATATGCCGCGGAAACTGTTTTCCAGGTTATTCCCAAAATAACAGTTTCTGCGACATTTCATGATCTGCAGATCAGGCTGCTTATTTCCCGATTCCCTTCATGGAAAGGCTGATGCGCTTCTTATTCATGTCAACACCAAGAACCCGCACATCCACAATGTCACCTACGCTCACTGCTTCCAGTGGGTGTTTGATGAACTTCTCACTCATCTCGGAAATATGCACAAGCCCATCCTGATGAACTCCGATATCCACAAAAGCACCGAAATCGATCACATTACGGACAGTTCCCTTAAGAACCATTCCCTCTTTCAGATCCTTCATATCCAGTACATCAGTACGCAGGATTGGTTTCGGCATCTCGTCACGGGGATCGCGGGCAGGTTTTTCCAGCTCTTTTACAATATCACGCAAAGTCGGCTCACCGATCTCAAGCTCTGCTGCCAGCTTCTTATAATCTCTGATCTGACGGGAAATACCGGCCAGTTTCCCTGCTGCAATATCTTCCCCTGAAAAGCCCAGCTTTTCAAGGAGTTTCTCTGCCGCACCATAGCTCTCCGGATGCACACTGGTTGCATCAAGAGGATTTTTGCCCCCTGTGATGCGCATGAAGCCTGCACACTGCTCAAAAGCCTTCGGGCCAAGTTTTGCAACCTTGAGAAGTTCCCGTCTTGTCCGGAAGCGGCCGTTCTCCTCACGATAGGCCACGATATTTTTTGCGATCGCTCTGCTCACACCGGAAATATACTCCAGAAGTGAAGCAGATGCTGTATTCAGATCCACACCAACTTTGTTTACACAGTCCTCAACAACGCCTCTTAATGCCTCTCCCAGCTTCTTCTGGTTCATATCATGCTGATACTGTCCCACACCGATAGATCCGGGATCGATCTTAACCAGCTCCGCAAGAGGATCCTGTACACGCCTTGCAATAGATGTGGCACTTCTCTGTCCTACGTCAAAATTGGGAAACTCCTCTGTTGCAAGCTTACTTGCAGAATAAACTGACGCACCTGCCTCATTGGTGATCACATACTGAACCTTCTCCGGAATCTCCTTAAGAAGTTCCACAATGATCTGCTCAGACTCCCTGGAAGCAGTTCCGTTTCCTACTGAGATCAGGGTTACGTGATATTTGCTGATTAGTTTCTTAAGTGTTTCTTTTGCAGCGCGGATCTTTGTCTCATTGGTAGGTGCAGTTGGATAGATAACTGTCGTATCCAGAACCTTTCCTGTAGGGTCCACCACTGCCAGCTTGCAGCCTGTACGGAAAGCCGGGTCCCATCCAAGGACTACCTGCCCCGCAATAGGAGGCTGCATAAGAAGCTGTTCCAGATTTTTTCCGAAAACATGGATCGCCCCGTCTTCGGCAGCTTCTGTGAGAGAGCTTCTGATCTCACGCTCAATAGCCGGTCCGATCAGTCTCTGATAGCTGTCCTCCGTGGCGGCTTTGAGAACCGGCGTTGTATAGGGATTCTCTCTTACGATCACCTTATGCTGAAGATAACGGATGATATCTTCCTCAGGCGCATTGATCTTTACTGTAAGGAATTTTTCTTTTTCACCACGGTTCAGTGCAAGGATACGGTGACCTGCAAGCTTTTTTACCGGTTCTTCAAAATCATAATACATCTCATAGACAGACTGCTCCTTCTCATTTCTGGCTGTGGAGCATACACTGCCTTTATCTGTTGTCAGCTTACGGATATGGATACGGTAATCCGCCTCATCTGAAATATGTTCCGCAATAATATCCATGGCACCACTGATAGCATCCTGCGCTGTCTTTACATCTTTTTCTTCGGATATAAAGGCTTCCGCTTCCTGCTCCAGTGGCTTTTTCGTCATCTGGAGAAGGATGATATCTGCCAGCGGCCCCAGACCTTTTTCCCTGGCAATAGTTGCACGGGTACGGCGTTTGGGCCTGTAAGGACGGTAAAGATCCTCCACTACCACCAGTGTCTGCGCTGCCTCGATCTGTTTCTTCAGTTCCGGCGTAAGCTTGCCCTGTTCTTCAATGCTTCCCAGAACCTGTGCCTTCTTATCCTCCAGATTCCTCAGATAAGTAAGACGCTCATTCAGATTACGGAGCTGCTCGTCATTGAGAGTTCCTGTAGCCTCTTTTCTGTATCTGGAAATAAAAGGAATGGTACAGCCTTCGTCGATCAGCTTAACTGCTGCTTCCACCTGCCATTTCTGTACTTTAAGTTCCTGGGTTATTACCTGTATGATATCCATAATTTCTGTTAATCTCCTGTTTCTCTCTCTTTCAGACGTTCTGCTCCTTTAAGATATCAGAGTTCGATCTGTGCAATGACCTTCTTCAGAGAATCTGCGCTTGCCTGAAGCCTGCTGATCTCCTCATCTGTAAGTGGTACCTGCACGATCCGTCTCACTCCATCTGGTCCGATGGATGCCATGGTACTTAAGCATACATCCTCAATGCCATACTGTCCGTGAAGCATGGAAGATACCGTGATAATGGAATCTGATGCTGCCAGCAGGATGGAACAGAGTCTGCACACGGAAACTGCCACTGCATAAAAAGTCGCACCTTTCTTGGCAATAACCGTTGCACCTGAAGTATGAACATACTCTTCCACAGCAGCCTTGTCAAGAGCCGCCTTCTCCGGGTCTTCTTTACGTTCAATAGCCTCCATCTCGTCAATGGTAGCACCTGCCACAAATGCTCTGGACCATGGCACAAAAGAAGTATCTCCGTGCTCACCGAATACATAGGCATGTACATTCTTCTCGGATACTCCGAAATATTCGGAAAGATGACAGCGGAGCCGTGCGGTATCAAGGGCTGTGCCGGATCCCATGATCTGGTTCTCCGGAAGTCCGGAAAGCTTCGCAAATGCATAGGTCATAATGTCACATGGGTTACTTACGATAATATAAAGAGCCTTAGGAGCAACCTTCACAATCTCCGGTGTGATACTCTTCATGATATTAACATTGGTCTGTGTCAGTTCAATTCGTGTCTGTCCCGGTTTTCTTGCTATACCGGAAGTGATGATAACGATGTCAGAGTCTGCGGCGTCCGCATATTCGCCTGCAATGATTGAAATAGGGTCACGAAAACTCATTCCCTGGTCAATGTCCATAACCTCGCCCTCTACCTTATCTCTGTTGATATCGATCAGAACGATCTCTGATGCGATCCCTTTCTGCGATAAAGTATACGCAATTGTTGAACCTACGCTGCCTGCGCCGATAACTGTAATCTTACTGCTCATAAGTTCTCCCTTCGTCCACGTCTTTGTATTTTTATGGATACAATTCAAAAAATTTTGAATCAAACCCATTAAATCATACCATAAAAAGCTTTCTGGCACAACTATTTCAACAACATCTATTTTCTGATTATTTTCCTGATAATAATGTTTGCACTTTTTCTGCCAGATGGTATAATTTCATATAATAAGACACCCGATAAACCTTTATTGCCCATCGAAATACAGAAAGGAATGTTTTTTATGTCTGAAGAATATAATACACCGGATCATGCACCTTTATCCGGAAAATCCATTGCAGCACTGATCCTCGGAATACTTTCCATTGTATTTTCCATCAGCGTGCTTCTTGGTGTGGTACTGGGGATCATCGGCATTGTTCTCGCCCTTGCTTCCCGCAGAAATTCCCACATGAACCTGAATGCAAAGATCGGCCTGGGACTTTCCATTGCAGGACTCCTGTGCAGCGCCCTTATCCTTGTATTTGTGTATATTCCTCTTGGAAACTATTTTTCCAACGATGATGTCATTGACCGTATTGAAGAGGAACTGGATGATCCGGATGATTCAGATGATTCCGACAGCTACGACAGCAACCATAATGGCGATACAGAGGATCACCATGATTCGGATCACTATGACTGGCTGTTCCCGGACACTCCCGGAAATACCGGTGACTCCTATTCGGATCGGTTACAGGATCTTTGATCTTCAAATCATGCTAAGAAAACTCCTGCAGTTTTCTCCGGGCAGATTGCCCGGCAGGAAATCCTGCAGGAGTTTTTTCACTGTTATTTTCTTAATAATTTTTTGCCTTGCCTAGTGCTTCATTAACTGCATCCAGAATTCCCAGTGATGAATAAGTTGCTCCGCTGACTGTATCAATTCCTTCTGTAGTCTGGGCTGCCAGGATCTGCGGATAAATGCTTTCCCATGCGCCCTGGAAAAACTTCGGTGTATCTGTATTAGTCTGGCTGATATCCGTGATCTGACCTCCGGAAATAGTAACAGTTACACTGACGATTCCGTTATAACCAAATCCCTCTCCACCGAAACTTCCATCTTTGTAAAGAGGAATGGGGGTTGGTTCTGCCGGTTCTGTCGGCTCCGGAGAGGGAGTCGGGGTTCCATCCGGAATATCCGGTGTATCCGTAGGTTCCGGTACAGCAGTCGGCTCCGGTGTGGCTGTTGGTACCGGAGTTGCCGTTGGTTTTGGCGTAGCTGTTGGCTTCGGCGTAGCTGTTGGCCCGGGAGCTGCAGTCGGGGTTACTGCGCCTCCGTTATAGTCCGGGTTCTTTGCCTTTTCAATCGCCTGCCGTGCTGCCTCCAGGATTCCATTGGAAGAATAGGTAGCTCCGCTGACTGTATCGATTCCGTCCGCGCTCTGTCTCTCCAGGATCAGAGGCTGCAGGGTATTCCAGGCATTGTCAAAGAACTGGGGCGTATCTGTATTGGTCTGCTCCAGTGCTACGATCACTCCGTCCCTGACAGTGGCCGTTACATGGACTGTTCCGTCAAATCCTTCCGCACTTCCCTCATAGGTTCCATCCAGATACTTTTTCTGCTCTCCAGGTGCCGATGTGGGGATCACCGGTGTTCTTGTCGGAACAGGAGTTGGAGTTTTGGTGGGCTTTGGGGTTTGGGCAGGTTTCCTTGTGGGCTTTGGCGTTGGAGTTTTATTGCTCTTTTTATAATCCGGGTTCTCTGCTTTTTTCAGAGCCGCTTTTACTGCATTTAAAATACCGTTGGAGGAGTAGGTTGCTCCGCTGACTGTATCGATCCCATCTGCAGTCTGATTTTCCAGGATTGCTTTCTGCAGGGTGCCCCAGGCACTGTCAAAGAACTGTGGGGTATCTGTATTAGTCTGGCTTATGGATACAATGATTCCGTTCTTGATCCTGATCTCTACTTTGACTTTTCCGGAATAGCCGTCTGCTGATCCTTCGTAGGTTCCGTCTTTATAACGCTTAGGTGCATCCGGATTGGGCGTGGGGATCGCCGGTGTGGCAGTTGGCTCCGGAATCTCTGTGGGTGTGGGAGCTGCTGTCGGCTCCTGTGAAGCCTGTGAGGAATCTGCTGCTGCCTGTGCAAGGGCATTCTGTACCGCCTGGATGATTCCATTGGAGGAGTAGGTTGCTCCGCTGACTGCATCCACATTTGGGGACTGGCTGGCAATGATCCGGTCTATAACTCCCTTTGCAGAAGCAAAGTAGGAAGCTGTCTCTCCGGATGCATCCAGGATCTCAATAGATACGATCTTTCCGCCACTTACTGTAACCCGGACTGTGATGTTTCCTCCAAATCCGGTTCCTGAACCTTCATAAATACCATCTTTATAACCGTTTGCCGGTACTTCTGCCACAGGTGTCTGAGTGGAACCCTGTCCTGCTGCGTTGGCAGTTCTGGCGCTCTCTGATACGGTCCTGTTGCCTGTACTTTTTTTGATCCCGGATTTCTTTGTACTTTTCTTTTTGGAGCTTGTTTTTTTTGCACTGGTTTTGGAATTTTTTTTGTCCTGGGAAGCAGAAGAGCCTTCCTCCTCATAGCCGAAATATTTCTCAAGTTCCGATGCTGACTGTATCTCTGTATCAGCACTTTGCACTGCCTGGGTCTCGCCTGTATCTTTTCCGTGAAGCCCTGTTATGGCAACTGCTGCCACCACTGCAGCCGCAGGGAGCAGCTTGATCCACGGCTTCCGGGATGTATGTTCATCTTTTTTCTTAAAGTCTTTTTCCATATGTAGCCCCTCTCTTTTTCATATTTTTCCTGAAATCCCGTATATAGCTGTCTGTACAGTCATATGCGGCATATCAGGAACATTATCTTCAGGCATACCTGTGCCGCTGCATGGAAATATCTTCCACGCAGCGGCATCAGAGAGCTATGCCCGTTTATAGCTTACAACTGATATAATCCGGGGGAATCATTTAACAGTTACAACTACCTTCTTTGAAACTCCGTTTGCTGTAACAGTGATGGTCGCTTTACCTTTCTTCACTCCTGTTACAACACCTTTGCTGTTTACTTTTGCGATCCTGGCATCACTGCTCCTGTAGGTAACAGTTGCCTTCGGTGTTGCTGCAGTCTTGATGGTTGTTGTCTTGCCTTTTTTGATGGATACGGCTGCTTTTGTTTTCAGTGTGAGAACCGGTTTCTTGACAGTGATATTATATGTTGCTGTGAGAGAACCACATTTTGCTGTGATAGTTACTGTTCCGGCTTTCTTGGCTGTTACCTTTCCTGCCGCATTTACAGTTGCAACCTTTGTATTGCTGCTTGTGTATTTTACTGTTCCGGTTACACCTGTCTTAGCTGCTTTTACAGTTACTGTGGAAGGTGTTCCCTTTGTGTAAATAGTCTTTGTGGAAGCGGAAAGCTTCAGTGCTGCGTTCTTTACAGTTACTGTGCAGGTTGCAGATCCGTTTCCATAGGTTACTGTGATCCTGGCTGTTCCTGCTTTCCTGGCTGTTACAACACCCTTTGCATCTACGCTTGCCACACCTGCATTGCTGCTTGTGTATTTTGCTGTTCCGGTTACGCCTGTTGCACTTACCTTTACAGTTGCTTTGGAGGTTGTTCCTTTTACATAAATAGTAGATGCAGTCAAAGTAGCTTTTACAGTCGGATTTTTAACAGTTACTGTGCAGGTTGCAGATACATTTCCGTAGGAAGCTGTGATCCTGGCTGTTCCTGCTGCTTTTGCTGTTACTTTTCCGTTTGCATCAACAGTTGCTACATTTGTGTTGCCGGACTTAAATGTTACAGTTGCCTTTGCATCGTTCTTTGTTGCTTTCAGTGTTACAGTGTTTCCTTTGTAAAGAGCCGCTGTAGCTTTGTCAAGCTGGATAGTTGCCTTTACAAGACTGCTTACCGCGTCTGTTACATCTGCCTGTGCCTTGTCTACAACTGCCTGGTCTGTTGTTCCGGATGCTGCTGTCTCCTCTGCCTCTTTGATCGCACTCTGAAGCTTATTCCAGGAATCTGTTGTATAATCTCCTGAGTTCAGAGCTTTTGCATCACTGATCGCTTTTGTAAGAGCTGTTGTATCTGCTGCCTTTGGAGCCTGTACAAGTGCTGCTACTGCTGCATTCAGATGAGTCAGTGCCTCATCTGCTTCTGCCTGGGTTGCGTCCTCTTTTGCAAGGATATCCTCTGCCTCAGAAAGCTCCACCTGCATTGCTGCCCAGCTCTCTGCTGTGTAATCACTCTCTTTAAGTGCTTTGGCTGCCTCTACTGCCTTGGTAAGCTCTGTGGTGTCTGCCGGCTCTGCGGATGGTTTTACAATGTTGGCATCTGTTGCCTGGAATGTATAAGTGTAATCGTTATATCCAAGTGCATAGATCGTCAGTTTCCAGTATCCGGTTCCGTCTGTTCCCTTCGGAAGCTGGCAGCGGATGGAATCTGTAAGGCCGAGCTGGATTCCCATTGCTTTGTGCATCCAGTTATCTGCCGCAAACTTGGTTCCGTAAGATGCAAGGCGGTTGGTGTATGTGGAATCATCTCCGTAGTATTCCCATTTTACTGCCTGCATATTTGCTCCAAGATCTCCGTAGTTTCCGTTAAAGTCTACTCTGAGGAATTCTCCGTAGCTTCCTGTTGCTTCTTTTACTGCCGGCTCAAGTCCTGTTGCTGTCTTAAGCTCCTGATCCTTGATTCCGGATCCGGTTCCGTCTGATTTTCTTGCGCTGAATGTGAAGCTGTCCCCACTCTTCTCTGCATACTTCAGTCCGTTTGTAGCTGCATTAACATCTGCAACAAGTCCTGTATAGCTCTGAAGCTTGTTCTCTCCGTATCCTCCGGAAAGTGTTTCTCCGTCCTTTACTACGCTGAACTGCTTGCAGAACTCTCCATAATCTGCTGTTTTGACTGCTACAGGTACATATTTAAGTCCATATACCTCATAGTGGTCCATCTTTTCCTGATTTCCGTTTACTGTGATGGTTCCTCTGTTCCAGCCTGCCTCATCTCCGTTTGTCAGAACAATTGTGTTGGCATCCTTCCAGTAGGAAATCGCATAGCTGTTTCCTGATTTTGTGATGATGGATGCATTGCACTGGAAACTTCCTCTGTGAAGTCCGTGGTTTGCAGTTGCTCTTGTTACTGTATCAAAAGCTCCCTTGTCATACTCGTCATGACTGTCCAGTACATCAGAAGGTGTTGTATTTCCTGCCTCGGAAACTCCCTCTGCTGCCCAGTACTGTGCCCAGGTAAGTCCAGCAAACACATACTGATATTCTCCCTGAAGCTCTTCTGCCTCATCTGAGAAAGTATCAACAGCTTCTACCGGTTCCTCAGAAAACTCCTCAACATCTTCTGTGAAATCATCTGCTGACTGCTGTGAAACTACATTCTCAGTCTCCTCTGCAGGAGCGGTCTCCTCCTGTGCTACGTCCTCACTGACATCACCTGTGTCAATGTCTTCTGCCTCAGGATCCAGATCTCCTGCCTCCATAGTATCTGTGCTCTCCTCTGAGGCATCTTCTGCAGTTCCCTCTGCTGCTTCGTCTGATACGGTACTTTCATCAGAAACTGCAACCACATCAAAATCCTCTGCCGCAAATGCTGCTGCCGGGAAGCTTGTTGCTGCCACTGCCATACTTAATACGCATGGAGCCGCTTTTTTCAGTAAATTCCACTTATGCATTACTCTTGTTCCTCCTAGAATATTTATTATGAACTCTCAGAGTCTGCAGCGCCGACCCCGAAAGTACATTAGCTTATTGAATATCCTCAACTTCATAGGCATCCTGGAGAAGGCTGAACCTCTCCTTCATGCCGGAAGTAACATACACATGATGATCCTCATCCACAAAAAGTCCGTCTGCACCATATTTTTCCAGCAGCTTCGCGCCTTTTTCCGCACCAAGAACAAAGCACGCTGTGGAAAGTGCATCTGCTTCAAGTCCGCTGTCACATACAACAGTAACACCAGTCACACCACTCTGCGCCGGGTATCCTGTGGAAGGATCCATAATATGATGATAACGAATCCCATCTTCTATAAAGTATTTTTCATAATCTCCTGATGTGGAAAGAAATTCTGTTCCATTCAGAGTCACAACACCTAAATAGGAATCCTCCGACTCCGCTCTGGGGTCTGTCACAGCCACATTCCAGCCTGAACCGTCCGGCTTGCTTCCATATGTCATGACACTGCTTCCACCCAGATTCATAAGTGCCGCAGAAACTTCAGGCTGATCTTTCAGATGATCCAGTATGGCATCACATCCGATACCTTTTCCTGCTGCTCCCAGATCAAGGGAACATCCCTCATCTATATGAAGCATATTTCCATTTAAAGTGATTTTTTCCCAGCCAGCCTCATCAAGGACTGTCCGGATCTCTGTTTTTTCCGGAATCCGCTGATCCTCTCCTCCGATATCCCAGAGACGTATCAGCTTTCCAATGGTGGGGTCCAGAGCCCCGTTTGAATCCTCCGATATTTTCAGTATCCTGGAAAGATAGCCTTCCAGCTCTTCCGAGATCTCCGTATCTTTCCCGCTGTTCTCATTTGCCTTGTAGATCTGGGAAGCCTTATTGGTCCAGGACAGAAGGTCTGTCTCCTTTTCCTTCAGGATTTCTGTCAGATCCGGGGTTATATCATCTCCTGTTGTATAAAGAGTCTCCGTAACCACTGTATCCATGGCAAAATCTGTTGCATTATATGTCTGAACCTCTTCTGTACCTGCCATACACGATCCCGGAAACAGAAAAGTGCTTCCTGCGATCATGGCTCCTGTCAGAAAAAGGGTTCTCCCTGTGTGGCTGTGTATCATAATTCTTCTCCTGTATCTGCTTCTGCACTTCCGATATGTATATTCTTTCTTGGACAGGTGGCTATGCAGGCATGGCAGCAGAGACATTCCCCTGACATGGCCGTATCACCGTCAATATCCAGATGAGCAGGGCATTTTTTCTTACAAAGCCCACATTTAGGCGGACATTTTTCCCTCTGTCTCTTAAGAAGCGCTCCCGGAACAATGGGCATCAGCGCAAAAACCGCACCCATAGGGCACAGAAACTGGCAGAAAAAACGCTCCTGTGTGCACATCCCGATGATGATCAGTACAAGAAGAACAATGCCCACCGTATATCTTCCATCCGGAAGCCTTCTGGCTGTCAGCATGGAAAACACATCCCAGGGGCTGGTTCCTGTAAGCTTTCCGTAAACTCCTGTAAGGCAGGAAAGCAGGATCAGTGCCAGTACCACATATTTCACTTTCTGAAGGCGATGTACCGTTTTTTCTGAAAGTGCAGGCTTTTTCTTCTTATGGAAAACTTTTGTCCGGATAAAGGCAAAGCCTTCGTACACTGCATCTCCCAGCGCACCAAAAGCACAGGCGTATCCACAGAAATGCCTGCCGAAAAAACAGGTAATGATCAAAAGAACTGCTGTAACAGTCAGAAAAGAATTCCACTCCACTGCCTGTCCCTGTGCAATAGAAAGAAAAATGGATTTAATTCCTGCAAAGGCTGTGGAAAACAGGGACGGTGCCGCAATAAAAAACCCAAGCTGGATCCCTGCACGTACAAGCCTTACCTGTCGCTGTCTTTTTTTCATGAATTTTCCGCCTTTCCCAAAGCGTCATCAATGGCATTTAAAATTCCCGTTGAGCTGAATGTTGCCCCGGAAACTGTATCTACATCTGTACTCTGGGCACTGATCACAGAATCGATCACACTCTCTGCCTGTGAAAGATAAGCACTGTCCTCTCCTGGCGCACTTACAACACTGATGTTTGTAATCTCCTGGTCAGCCAGAGTTACTTCAACCTGAATAGTTCCACCATATCCGCTTCCCTCACCTGTGTAAGTTCCGTCCTTAAAAGCTCCATCTTCCTCACTGCTGTCTGTATCTGTATTATCTGCTGTGTCAACGCTGTCCCCGTCTGCTGTTTCTGTACTGCCCTCTGTCTCATCCTCTGATGACGCAGGAGCTGCCGCCTGGGCTGTGCTTCTCTTTACATAGCTTGTCTCAAGTGCGGTGAGAAGTTCTGTCTGCTGTTTCTCCAGAGTGTCAATCCTCTGGGTAAGTCCTGCGATCTCTGTCTCATTGGCTGTCTGTTTTACAGAGTCATTATAAAAAAGCACTGCCAGCAGAATCACCAGAACACTGATCACCCGCATATAAAAATTGCTGTTTTTCATCTATTTCCTCCATGTTCGGAAATTAGCTTTATCTAATCTTCTATTTATAATTAGATATTGCTAACTTACAAGAAGGTATTATAGCATCGGTTTTTCCAATTGTCTATATATTTTGTTAGTATATATTAACTTTAATTTGCCTTTTTTTCCGGTTTATGTTATGCTTTCTGGGAAAATTCATTGAAATGAGGGACACTCTTGAAGAAAAAAGAAGTGGTATTTATAGCCTGTATCCTGGCTGTTGCAGGTGCCATCTGGCTGGGTTTCCGGATTTCCGGAACACAGAGCCATAATTCCATCCGGATCACTGTGGATGGTAAAGAATTTGGTACCTATTCTCTTTCTCAGGATCAGGTGATACATATAGGGGACACCAATGTATGTGAGATCAAAGACGGCAAGGTCCGGATGATCGAAGCTACATGCCCGGATCAGTACTGTATCCACCAGAAAGCAGTGGACGGCCATGGCGGTTCCATCATCTGCCTTCCTAACAAAGTTGTGATAGAAGGAGAAAACGTTGCAGGATCTGATGATAACACTCCTCAGATCGACGCAGTGACATAAGATTATGAAACAGAAAACAGCATATCTTGGACTTTTTTCCGCAGTAGCTATTATCTTCGGCTATGTGGAATCCCTGATTCCTGTATTTGCAGGGATTCCGGGGATCAAACTGGGGCTTGCCAACCTGGCAGTCCTTTTTATACTGGAACGTTACTCCCTGAAAGAGGCTGCACTTGTTTCCGCAGTGCGTATCCTGGTTATCGGATTTCTCTTTGGCAACCTTTTCAGTATCCTGTACAGTCTGGCAGGGGCAGCATTAAGCCTTTCTGTTATGACACTTCTGAAAAAGCATACGGATTTCAGTATTCTTGGGATCAGTGTTGCCGGTGGGGTATCCCACAATATCGGACAGCTTATCGTCGCCATGATGGTTGTCAGCAACACCAGTCTTATGGTCTATGCTCCGGCGCTTCTGGTATCCGGTGTTGTGACCGGACTTGTGATCGGAGTTCTCACATCAGAGACTGTGAAACGTCTTCCGGATAACCTTCTTCCCGGATGAACTTCCTTCACAAAATAATACCGGACCACAGAACCTCCCAAAAAGCAGATTTTCACTCTGACTTTCCGGGACAGTTCATGTAGTCCGGTATTTTATTATGCTTCTGTCTGATCTGTAATCTGTGGATTTTCCGACAGAACAGGCTCATCAAAGTCGCCTGCAATATCCCGGTAAAAGACCACCAGGCTCATCTCTATATACGGTACCAGCCACAAAAGTACCAGGTACATGGTAAATACAGAAAAAATGATCCACGGCACAAAACTCAGCAACATTGCGAAATATTTCAGCCAGTGCTTCTTCATCAGCCGTGCACTGATCTTCAGTGCTTCAAATCCACCGGCTTCCGGTCTGTCTGACAGTACATAATAGGTAAACGCAAATGGTGATGCCACCACAATATTCAACACGTAGCAGACGATCATCAGCACGAAATATCCCATCATCCAGTTCATCTGTTCATCTACTGTGGTTCCCATATCTGTGGTCATGGCAAAATAACTGGACGGAATGGATGTAACCAGATTGATCAGTGCCAGTACAAAGGACGCCACTATCACCCGGTCAGGCTGATTCCTGAAGAAATACAGCAGATCTCCAAAAGAATACTCTTCATGTCTGGAAATATTCAGGTAAATTCTGTACAGTCCTGCCGAGAATACACAGATGATCAGCGACAGAACAAAATTAAAAACTTCTCCTGCCAGGATCGCATACAGAGAATCTCCCGGAAACAGAGCTGTGGCCAGCGTGCTTCCAATAAAACTCATACCTGCCACAGCCAGCGTTCCCACTATGGGAATGGTAAAATTCCCCCTCAGTACTTCTTTTGCATAGCGTTTACATTGACTCCTGTTTTTTTTCATAATGAATTTATCTCCTTACTCATAACATTCCATAAATTATGGAATGTTACAGTTACGCCTCTCTGGTTTTCCCCCAGAAAAACAGCGCAACTGTGCCCGGACCTGTATGGCTTCCGATGGTGGTACCAATGTTGTTGATCTCCACCTTTCCGTTAAGCTTCGGAAATCTTTCCTCCACAAGCTTCGCCACAGCCCTGGCATCTTCCATACATGCAGACTGGGAAATATAACATTTTCCCGAATAGTCCAGTCCATTATCCGCACATTCTTCCATACGGTCCACAATAGTGCGGATCACCTTTTTCTTGGTTCTGATCTTGGATCTGGGGATCAGCCTGCCCTGGTCATCCATATTCAGAAGAGGACAGATATTCAGCATACCGCCAATGAATCCGGCTGTTTTGGATATCCTTCCACCCCTGATATAAAAAGTAAGATCTGTGGAAAAAAACCAGTGATGTACATTGAGCCTGTGGTCAGTCGCCCACTGATACAGATCTTCCAGATCCATGCCCCCTGCCTTAAGCTCTGACAGGCGGTCCATAAGAAGCCCGCATCCCGAAGATGCACCCAGTGAGTCCACAATCAGGATCTTCCTGTCCGGATACTTCTCTTCCAGCTCATTCTTCGCAACCTGTGCGGAATTAAATACTCCGGTTATACCGGAAGAAAGGCAGATATGCAGAACATCCTTTCCATCTTTCAGGAAGGGTTCAAAATAATCCATGAATTCCTCCGCATTTATCTGGGATGTTCTGGTCATTGCCCCATCTGCCATGGCCTGATAAAACCTGTCAAAAGGCATGGATCTTCCCAGATCATCAGGATATTCTTTTCCATCCAGTTCATAGTGAAAACAGATATAGTGGATATCTTTCTGACGGAAATGCTCTTCTGTAAGATCCGCTGTGGAACAGCAGCTTAAAATATATTCACTCATAGACTCCCTGTTTCCTTTCTTTACAGATACTCCCGGAATCAGAGACTCCGGGAGTATGTTTACAGGATACATTTTAATGTTCGTTATTCTTTAATCTGCCAGGTTAAAAGCATCATGCACTGCATTCATGGCACGTACACCATCTTTTTCATTGATGAGAACTGTAACCCTGATCTCAGATGTGGCGATCATGTTGATGTTTACGCCTTCATTGTAAAGGCTCTCAAACATCTTTGCCGCAACACCCGGGTTACTCATCATTCCGGCACCGACAATGGAAAGCTTGGCAATATTTTTCTCTGCATGAAGCTCCTCATAGTTTACCCTTGCCTGGTTCTCCTCAAGTGTAGCCATGGCATCATCCAGATCATTCTTGTCTACTGTAAAGGAAATATCCTTTGTACCGGAACGGCCAATAGACTGAAGGATCATATCTACGTTAATATTTTTCTTTGCCAGGGTATCAAAAAGCTTAAATGCCACTCCCGGCTTATCTTTAAGTCCGATCACCGCAATACGCACTGCATCTGTATCCAGAGCAACACCGCTGATGAGCATTCTCTCCACTGTAACTTCCTCCTTTACCACAGTTCCTTCACTGTTGTTAAGACTGGAGCGCACTACAAGAGTTACGCCATACTTCTTCGCCATCTCCACAGACCGGTTGTGGAGTACCCCTGCGCCAAGTGTCGCAAGGTCAAGCATCTCATCGTAAGTGATCTCCTTAAGCTTACGAGCCTTTGGAACCTTACGGGGATCTGCTGTATAAACGCCATCTACATCTGTATAGATTTCACACGCATCTGCATGAAGTGCTGCTGCAAGCGCAACGGCCGTGGTATCAGAACCGCCGCGTCCAAGTGTGGTATAGTCATTGTACTTGTCCACTCCCTGGAATCCTGTAACAATAACGATCCTGCGGTTATCCAGTTCTCTGCGGATACGGGCTGCATCGATCTTCTTGAGGCGTGCAGCTCCGTGGGCACTGGTTGTGTGCATGGCAACCTGAAATGCATTCAGTGATACAGCCGGAATCCCCATGCTGTCCATTGCCATTGCCATCAGTGATACGGACATCTGCTCTCCAATGGTAAAAAGCATATCCATCTCTCTCTTTGGAGGCTTCTCATTAATATCTTTTGCCATGGTAATCAGTTCGTCTGTATATTTACCCATTGCAGACAGAACCACCACAACGTCATTTCCTTTTTTGTAATCTTCGATACATCTTCTGGCAACATTAAAGATACGCTCTTTATTGGCTACCGATGTACCACCGAATTTCTTAACAATTAACATGTTCTTTCTCTGCAGGCATCAATCCTTTACACGGATCATTGCCAGTACTTTCCCGTCAAGTTTGGCGATTTTTTCTTTATATTCACCCTGGCTCATAACAGGTGTGATAAAACCGAATTCCTCCGGAAGATTATCCGGCTCAATGGTCTGGACATCTCCGAAAGCCTTCTCTATCGTATCCATGGAGGTGTCAGACACACGTACAAAGAAGCGGCCCTTCACATCATCAAGATCCATAAGCTCAAGGCTGCGGCTTGTCCAGTTTGTCATAATGTTCCTGTGGAGGTGCTTGGCTTCATCCACAACATCAGAAACAACTGCGCTGGCTGTAGGAAGCTTACCTGCCCCACTTCCGTAGAACATGGCATCTCCAAGTACATTTCCATGTACAAAAACTGCATTAAATACATCATTTACACTGTAAAGAGGGCTGCTCTGCGGCACCAGGAACGGTGCCACCATAGCGTAGAAAGAATCCTCTCCGATCCTGCGGCTGGTAGCCAGAAGCTTGATGGACATTCCAAGTTCTCTGGCATATTCCATATCCGCCGGTGTGATCTTAGTGATACCCTCTGTGTAGATTTCCTCATAATTCAGGAACCTGCCATATGCAAGAGAAGACAGAATGGCGATCTTGCGGCATGCATCATAGCCTTCCACATCAGCGGTAGGGTCAGCCTCAGCATAGCCCATCTGCTGTGCCTCTTTCAATACTGAATCAAAGTCACATCCCTCTGTGGCCATCTTGTAAAGCATATAGTTGGTAGTTCCGTTTAATATTCCTGTGATCTCATCGATCTCATCTGCTGTCAGTGAAGAGTTCAGCGCACGGATGATGGGGATACCGCCACCGCAGCTTGCCTCAAAAAGGAAGTTGATGCTCTTCTCCCTGGCGATCTCCATAAGCTCTGAGCCATGCTTGGCAACCAGTGCCTTGTTGGATGTACACACACTCTTGCCAGCTTCAAGAGCTCTCTTTACAAAGGTGTGAGCCGGCTCGATGCCACCCATTACCTCAACTACAATGTCCACTTCAGGATCGTTGACGATCACTTCATAATCATGAACAAGAACCTTCTCTACCGGATCTCCCGGAAAATCTCTGAGGTCCAGCACGTATTTAATATTGATCTCATCACCGGAACGCTTGTTGATGCTCTTATGGTTGGTGTTGATAACCTCAACAACTCCACTTCCGACTGTTCCGTAACCTAATACCGCTATATTTATCATCTGCTTACTCCCTGCCTAAAATTTTCAAATAGTGAATGCCCTCTCTCTGCTCAATATCCTCCACCATGGCTTCTGCATCTCCCTCTCCCGGAAGAATATCCACACTCAGTGTCAGCGTAGCAATCCCGTTAATGGGAATACTCTGGTGAATAGTCAGGATATTACCGTGAAAATGGGCGATTGTCTGCAGCACCACTGATAAAAGTCCCGGCTCATCATCCATCTGTATGATAAAGGTGATGGTTTTTCCCCTGGTTTCCTCATGAAACGGAAAAATATCGTCCTTATATTTGTAGAAGGAGCTACGGCTGATCCCGGTCTGCTCTGCTGCCTCCTGGACAGTTGCAGCACGACCTGAGTCCAGAAGCTTCTTGGCCTCCACGACCTTGAGAAGCACCTCCGGCACAGCCCGCTCCCTGACTACAAAATATTTCTTCTTCTCTGTCTGTTTATCCATGGCAACCTCTCTGCTGCAATGTCATTCTTTCTTCTTGGCCAATGCGATCCACTTCAGGTATGCATTGATAAAGATATCAATACTTCCATCCAGAACTGCATCCACATTACCGGTTTCTTCGTTGGTACGGTGATCCTTCACCATTGTGTACGGCTGCATGACATAAGAGCGGATCTGATTACCCCATCCGATGTCAGTCACCTCTCCACGGATACCGGAAAGCTTCGCCTCTGCCTCCTGCTGCTTCAGAAGATACAGCTTCGCCTTCAGCATCTGCATGGCTTTATCCTTGTTCATGTGCTGGGAACGCTCATTCTGACACTGCACCACGATTCCTGTCGGGAAATGTGTGATACGGATCGCAGAGGATGTCTTGTTGATGTGCTGTCCACCGGCACCACTGCTTCGGTAGGTATCAATACGGATGTCATCATCGTTGATCTCCACATCCAGATCCTTCTTTATGTCAGGCATGACATCACAGGATACAAAAGAAGTCTGACGTTTGCCTGCCGCATTAAAAGGTGAGATACGTACAAGACGGTGCACACCCTTCTCAGACTTCAGATAACCGTATGCATTCTCGCCGTTCACCTGGAAAGTTACAGACTTCACACCTGCCTCGTCACCGTCAAGGTAATCCAGGACTTCCAGTTCAAATCCCTTCTTCTCAGCCCATCTGCTGTACATACGGTACAACATTCCACACCAGTCACATGCCTCTGTTCCACCTGCACCTGCATTCAGCTTGATGATGGCATTCTCACCGTCATACTCTTCTGACAGCAGTGTCTTCACACGGATATTATCAAAATCTCTCTGGAACTCATCCAGCATCTCCTGGATCTCCGGGATCAGGGACGGATCATTCTCCTCATATCCCATCTCGATCATGGTCTCCATATCTTCCATCTGAGTTTCCAGATTATGATAAGTCTCAATATCATCCTTAAGACTCTTTAATTCCTTCATTTTCATCTGGGAAACTTCCGCATTATCCCAGAAATCAGGCGCTTCCATCTCGCGCTCTAATTCTTCGACCTTCTGCTCTTTATTAGCCAGGTCAAAGTGAATCCCTCACTTCCACTAATGGCTCTGTGTATGTTGCAAGAATACTCTTGAACTGATCTAACTCAACCACAGCTTCACCTTCTTTCTATATATTGATGCAGGAACTCCTGCCTGTCTTATACAATACCATATGAACATGGAAATTACAACGTAAAACCATTCCCGCACATAGAATTTCCCTGTATATGTTACTGTTCACTCCGTTCTCAGTAACACGCTTCGCGATGCACAGAATTTATGCTAATCGCATAAATTCGCGCGGTATGTCCCGGGTTTTCTCAGCTCATAGAGATCTTTTCTCCTGTGTGCAAGAAGGGGAAGCTCCTCCCTCACACGCTTCACCTGGCTTAAATCTATCTCCACTCTGCGGATTCCGGGCTTCTCATCCATTTCCATGAGAACCTTTCCCCAGGGGTCTGCAACAAGGGAATGCCCCCAGGATCGATACCCGGCCTCCATATCTCTTGCCGGTGCTGCTCCGATGGTATATACCTGGTTGTCAACAGCTCTCTGACGGAACATCAGCTCCCAGTGGAGCGGGCCTGTAGTCATGTTAAAGGCAGCCGGTACAATGATGACCTCTGCGCCTTTATCCACCATCAGACGTGCCAGCTCCGGGAACCGGAAGTCATAACAGATGCAAAGCCCCAGCTTTCCGAATTCCGTGTCAAACACCGTCACCTGATCTCCCGGAGTCAGGGTATCGGATTCCTTGAAATACTGTCCGCCTCTGATATCAATATCAAAAAGATGCATCTTTCTGTGTTTCCCGATCTGATTTCCCCTTCGGTCAAAAATATAGGATGTGTTGTATATCCGACCTTTTCCATCTCTTTCCGGCATACTTCCGGCCACAAGATAAATTCCCTGTTCTGCTGCCATCTGTGCACATTTCTGCCAGGCTTCTCCCCCCTCCGGCTCTGCATATACCGGAAATGCGCTGTTCTCATAAGGGCAGATGAACATCTCCGGAAAAACTGCCAGGTCTGCACCGGCCGCTTCCGGGCTTCTGAGAAGTTCTGCCATCTGCTCAAGATTCTCTGCCTTATCTTTGTATACATGGGTCTGAAATATTACAGTCTGAATTTTTTTCATGGAAAACACCTGCCTTTTTTGTTTATCAAGCGGATACTGCTGACCCGTCTCAGAGTGTGTGTCAAGGGGATATTTGCAATCCGCACGCCCCGCTTTGCTGTAAAGTGGATATTTCCTGTTTCACTGCACAGGTAAAACAGAGAGCGGTTCCACCCGTCTCCGGTGAAACCGCCCTGTAATATAACTGTTTTATTCTCAGACCTTGGCAGCCTTACGTCCGCAGCACTGTTTGTATTTCTTGCCACTTCCGCACGGACACGGATCATTAGGATATACCTTGTCTTCTTTTCTCTGAACAGGCTTCTTCGGACCTGCGCTGTCATCCTTGTTGGTACCTGTAACCTTGGCTACCTGCTCACGCTCGATCTTCTGCTCAACATGAACATGGTACAGCATACGGACAGTATCTTCCTGAATAGATGTGATCATGTTATTGAACATCTCAAATGCGTTCATCTTGTACTCAACAACCGGATCTCTCTGACCGTACGCAGTAAGACCGATACCCTGACGGAGTATCTCCATATCATCGATATGATCCATCCATTTACTGTCAATACATTTCAGAAGAACCACTCGCTCAAGCTCACGTAACTGCTCCGGCTCCGGGAATTCAGCCTCTTTGGCTTCATAAAGCTTCACAGCCTCTTCCTTGAGGATATGTTTCATCTCATCTCTCTTATGGCCTTTGACCTTCTCTTTGGTCAGTGGCTGAATCGGGATGATCGGAATGATAGATGTATTAAATTCATCCAGATCCCACTCCTCTGCATCTACGTCATCAGAGAAGCACATATCTGTCATGCTGTCCACAATATCTGTGATCATCTTGTAGATGGAATCACGCATATTCTCTCCGTCCAGTACCTGACGGCGCTCCTCATAGATGATCTCACGCTGCTCATTGTTAACCTGGTCGTAATCAAGAAGATTCTTACGGATACCAAAGTTGTTGAACTCGATCTTCTCCTGTGCCTTCTCAATGGCATTGGAAAGCATCTTGTGCTCGATCTGCTCATTCTCTGCAACTCCAAGGGATGTGAACACCTTCATCAGTCTCTCGGAACCGAACAAACGCATCAGATCATCCTCAAGAGAGATGTAGAAACGGGATTCACCCGGATCTCCCTGTCGTCCGGAACGTCCACGGAGCTGATTGTCAATACGTCTTGACTCATGGCGCTCTGTACCGATGATCTTAAGGCCGCCTGCATTACGTGCCACATCATCAAGCTTGATATCAGTACCACGGCCTGCCATGTTGGTGGCGATGGTAACTGCATCTGCCTGTCCTGCCTGAGCTACGATCTCAGCCTCAAGCTCATGGAACTTGGCATTCAGTACATTATGCGGAATTCCCTCTCTCTTCAGCATCTTGCTGAGAAGCTCGGAAGTTTCGATAGTAATGGTACCAACCAGAACCGGCTGGTGATTCTCATGTGCTTCCTTGACAGCCTGTACAACTGCATTAAACTTCTCTTTCTTTGTCATGTAAACAGCATCATCAAGATCTTTACGCTGTACCGGTCTGTTGGTAGGAATCTCAACAACATCCATTCCGTAGATATCACGGAACTCTTTTTCCTCTGTAAGGGCTGTACCTGTCATACCACCCTTCTTGTCATATTTGTTAAAGAAGTTCTGGAATGTGATAGTTGCAAGAGTCTTGCTCTCTCTCTTGACCTTAACATGCTCCTTGGCCTCGATCGCCTGATGAAGGCCATCAGAATAACGGCGGCCCGGCATGATACGTCCGGTAAACTCGTCTACAATAAGGATCTCATCGTCTTTTACGACATAGTCCTGATCCTTATGCATCAGATTATGTGCACGGAGTGCAAGGATGATATTATGCTGGATCTCCAGATTCTCCGGATCAGCAAGGTTCTCGATATTAAAGAATTTCTCAACCTTCTTGATACCCTGCTCTGTAAGGTTGACGATCTTGTCTTTTTCATTTACAACAAAGTCACCTGTCTCGATAACTTCCTCACCCATGATGGCAGCCATCTTGGTCATCTCATGGCTGGCTTCACCACGCTCAAGCTGCTGTGCAAGGATATCGCATACCTCATAAAGCTTGGTGGATTTGCCGCTCTGTCCGGAAATGATAAGTGGTGTACGGGCCTCATCAATAAGAACGGAGTCGATCTCGTCGATGATACAGTAATGAAGGTCTCTCTGTACAAGCTGCTCCTTGTAGATGACCATGTTGTCACGGAGGTAATCGAATCCAAGTTCATTGTTGGTCACATAGGTAATGTCACATCCGTATGCTGCACGGCGCTCATCCTGCTTCATATCGTTAAGTACAACACCAACTGTCAGGCCAAGGAACTCATGAACCTTACCCATCCACTCGGCATCTCGTTTAGCCAGGTAGTCGTTGACTGTTACAATGTGTACACCCTTGCCTTCCAGGGCATTCAGGTAGGCCGGAAGTGTAGATACAAGTGTTTTACCTTCACCTGTTTTCATCTCAGCGATACGTCCCTGATGAAGGATGATACCACCGATGATCTGTACACGGTAATGCTCCATTCCAAGGACACGCTTGGCTGCCTCACGTACTGTGGCAAATGCCTCCGGAAGGATATCGTCCAGTGTCTCGCCTTCTGCCAGACGTTTCTTGAATTCTCTGGTTTTATCTCTCAACTGCTCGTCTGTCAGCTTCTGCATCTCCGGCTGATAGCTTTCTGTCTTCTCTACCAGCGGCATGATACGCTTTACTTCTCGCTGACTGCGGGTTCCGAATACTTTAGAAAAAACATTCATGTTTAATGCTCCAATCATTTTATATAAAAAATATCCAAATCACAATAGATTTATTTTACCACTTTCCTGGTGTAAAAACAATGAATAAATATTTAACATTTAGTGTCCGGAAACCCGGCTTTTCTGTTGGATCCCGGCAGTACCGTTACCCGGATCAGGATCTTCCGGCAAAATAAAAACCTCCCCGGTCTCGCATTTCACTGCAAAAACCGGGGAGGGCATTCATTATTCAGTTGTATGATCAGGTCTCAATATAAATCAGAAATTCAGAACTCCGGCTCGATCAGTCCGTAGGTATTGCCTTTTCTCTTATAGACTACGTTAACCTGATCTGTCTCTGCATTATAGAATACAAAGAAGTTATGTCCAAGAAGCTCCATCTGCACGCATGCATCTTCCGGATACATTGGCTTGATCCCGAATTTCTTGGTACGGATGATCTTAACTTCCTCATCCTCCTCATATTCTTTATCAAGATAAGCCTGCTGGAAATTGCCGGCTTCCTGCTGTTTGTCTACGATCTTATTTTTGTATTTGCGGAGCTGACGCTCGATTACTTCCTCTACAAGATCAATGGATACATACATATCATTACTTACCTGCTCGGAACGGATGATATTTCCTTTTACAGGGATTGTGACCTCGATCTTCTGGCGATCCTTCTCCACACTTAATGTTACTACAACTTCTGTTTCCGGAGTGAAGTATCTTTCCAGTTTTCCAAGTTTGTCCTCTACAGCTGTTTTGAGACCTTCTGTTACTGCTATATTTTTACCGCTGATAATAAATTTCATGCTTCCATCCCCTTTGCTGTTTTATGTGGCTATTATAACACATTAATCCAGATTTTAACATAACTTTTTAAAAATTTAATATATTTTTCCGAACTTTTCTACAATAGATTTACATAATGCAAGTTAATACCAGATTTATCCAGCTTATTTATCTGAAAAAAACAAATAAACATCCACCTTCCATCATAACCGGCAAACCCATGAGACATTATTTCAGTTTTACAAGCTCTGCAAAAGGAATCTTTCCTCCGAAAATATCCAGGGCACTTCCAACTGTTACGTCCAGTCTGCCGTGTCCTGCCCTGCGCAGCTCTTCAATATCCTCCATAGAGCCAACGCCCCCTGCATAGGTCACCGGATGTTCTATATATTCTCCCAGCAAAACGGCAAGCTCTGTCTCCACACCGTGCGCCTTTCCTTCCACATCCACTGCATGGACCAGGAATTCATTACAGAAGCTTCCCAGTTTTTTCATCAGTTCCAGGGTTACCTCCTCCTCTGTGAACTTCTGCCAGCGATCTGTGACAACATAATATCTGCCGTCTTTTTTCCTGCAGCTCAGATCCAGGACCAGATGTTCTTTCCCCACGGTTTTGCTGATCTTCTCCAGATTATCCCAGGAAACCAGTCCGTTTTTGAATACATAAGAAGTAACGATCACATGACTCGCTCCACGTTCAAGATATTCCAACGCATTTTCCGGACAGATACCTCCTCCGATCTGCAATCCTCCAGGATAAGTTTCCAATGCAAGAAAAGCCTGCTCCCTGGTATCTTCATAGTAGGGGGAATCTTTTCCGTTCAGAAGTATCACATGTCCTCCTTTGAGACCTGCCTCCTTATAAAGCTCTGCGTAAAATGACCCGTCCTGTCCGGAAACAAAATTTTCTGCTGCCTGGTCACCCTGATCCTTCAGAGTTCCACCTACGATCTGTTTCACTTTCCCGTTATGTATATCAATGCATGGTCTGAATTTCATATTCTGTATCCTCCGTTCTTCTTTCCATGCACTGATAATAGCATCTGAAACAGTTTTATGCAATGCTGTGGTAAAACATCTGTAATAATCGCCTACCTTCCATCGCATGCTGCAAAGCATTCAGTAACTATCTTCCTTCCACTGCATTGCCAACTGCGTTTCCGATATCATCTACAGCATTACCTACACCGTCACCCAGATCTTTTACTGAGTTCCCAAGCTCTCCGGATACGGTTCCGTCATTATCTGTATCCGGCTGCGTGTCTGCAGTGTTACCTGCTCCGCTGTTGTTATCGGGATTATCTGCAGTGTCTGTGGTATTGGCGTTATTTGCATTATTATTGTCCCCTGCATTACTGTTTCCTGAATTATTTCCTGCATTATTTCCTGCATTTCCATTGTCATCCGGCACGGTATCATTGTCATCCGGCACAATGCCTATCTCATCTCCGTCAGCACCATCATCTGCCCCGTCCGCATCATCCATATCTGCGTCATCCTCTATTGGTGACTCGTCTGCCGCATTATCTGTTCTCTCCCCACATGCACAAAGCATTGTCACAGACATTACCATCATCATTGCCATAAGGATCTTTTTCCATTTTTTCATGTGAATTCTCTCCTTTATCCTGGAATCTTATTTATTTTTGATACCTATAATATCTGCTGTTTCCGGAAATTTTATTCCAAAAATATTTTCAACAGGAAAGGGTCCTGCAAACAGGGTCCTCCGCCTGTGGCAGGTCACTTCAGCAGCACAATTCCGCTCAGACACAGCGCAATCCTGCCGGGAGGGCTTTTTATCTCATTGGAACATTACGGAATGATTTCCTGTGACATAATTCCTCTCCGACGCAGTGCGATCCTGCCCGGAGGGCTTTTTTATGTCATTGGAACATTACGGAGTAATTTCCTGTGACATAAAAAAACCGGATCCCATATCCGAAACACATCTGGAAAACTCCAGATATATTCAGGACACAAGATCCGGATCTTATATTTCATCTCTGAGAATGTCTGCTGTCCGTTCTGAAAAGGATCAGCCAATCACATCACTCATATCATATTTTCCTGCCGGCTTGCCTGCAAGGAACTTGGCTGCTTCAATGGCACCCTTACCAAAAATAGCCTTGGAATAAGCGGTATGCTTAAATTCAATAACCTCATCAGCTCCCGCAAAAATGATCTCATGCTCACCTACGATGGTTCCGCCACGTACAGCAGAAATTCCGATCTCTTTGTCATCACGTTTCTCACGCTTCTGGCTACGGTCATATACATAATGATACTGGTTGTCCATTGCCTCATTCAGGCTGTCTGCAAGCGCAATGGCTGTTCCGCTTGGGGCATCCAGTTTCAGTTTATGGTGTTTCTCCACGATCTCCATGTCAAAGCCTGCAGGTGCAAGAACTCTGGCAGCATCCTGGATCAGCTTCAGAAGGGTGTTAACACCAAGAGACATGTTTGCAGATCTGAGAACTGCAACCTTCCTGGCTGTCTCCTGAACCTTTGCAAGCTGCTCATCAGAAAGTCCTGTCGTACAGACAACTACCGGGATCTGACGCTCCACACTGTAGTCAAGAAGTGCATCTACTGCTTTTGCAGAAGAAAAATCGATGATCGCATCAGCCTCCACCTGGCACTCCTTCATGTTTGTGTATACAGGATAAGTATTTTTTCCCTGGTCTGCAATGTCGATGCCTGCCACGATCTCAGCGTTGGGATCCTGTGCTACAAGTCCGCTGATCACCTGGCCCATATGGCCATTGCATCCATGCATGATAATTCTAACCATCTGTCGTTCTCTCCTTATGCAAGCTTAAGGCCGAATTTCTCGATTTCCTCAGCAAGTGCCTTCTTTGTGTTCTCTTCCATCTCGCTGAGCGGCATACGAAGAGGTCCAACGTTCATTCCCATAAGGTTCATAGCTGTCTTAACCGGGATCGGGTTAACCTCGCTGAAAAGTGCGTTGATCAGAGGAAGTGCTTTAAGCTGATACTCTGCAGCTCCCTTTGTGTCACCCTCGAAAAATTTGTACACCATGTCATGTGTGTACTTCGGTGCAACGTTGGAAAGTACGGAGATTACGCCAAGTCCGCCCAGAGAAAGGATCGGAAGTACCTGATCATCATTTCCGGAGTAAAGCTCAAGCTGTCCGTCAGCCAGAGACATCATTTTGGCGATCTGGGAAAGATCTCCTGTTGCTTCCTTGATACCCACGATGTTCTTCACATTCTTGGCAAGAAACGCTGCTGTTGCAGGCTGGATGTTACATCCTGTACGGCTTGGTACATTATACATGATGATCGGTGTATCCGGAACTGCATTGGCGATCGCTGTATAATGAGCGATAAGTCCCTTCTGTGTAGCCTTGTTATAGTAAGGTGTTACAATAAGAAGAGCATCTGCGCCGTAGGAAGCAGCTTCCTTGGACATCATGATAGCTGTCTCTGTACAATTGGAACCTGTACCTGCAATAACCGGAACTCTCTTGTTTACCTTGTCGATCGTAAATTTGATCGTCTGGAGATGTTCTCCGTGAGTTAATGTAGAAGATTCTCCTGTAGTACCACAGATAACAATGGCATCTGTGCTGTTGGCGATCTGATCCTCCAGGATCTCCTCCAGTTTCTCGTAGTTTACCTTGCCATCCTCATGCATCGGGGTTACGATCGCAACTCCGGCTCCTTTAAAAATTGCCATTTGTCTTCCTCCTTCTTTCTTCTGTGTAATATTACTTATTCCTGTACGGCTTCCCCGTTGTCTGTCTTCTCAGTCGTCAGTGTGGTCACACAGTCCACGTATGGCCTCAGTGCCTCTGGCAGCCACCGTCCAGTCATAATAATGTGCATGCTTTCATCCTTCTGTTTCAGAACATCGATGATCATATCGACGGTAGCAATACCTCTGTCCATAAGCCCAAGGATCTCATCCAGCAGCAGGAAATCACACTCTCTGGTAGCAACTACCTTCCGTGCAAAATTAAGGCCATTAAGGATATTGGTTCTCTCTTCTTCCTTCTCCTGCTCGCTCAGGTCATTATAGCAGGCGTCCATCTTCTCAAAGCGGAATATCTTGAAGTCAAGATTATCCAACTCCTCCAGAAAATCAAGCTCTCTGCGCTCCCTGCCTTTAAGGAACTGTATGATGATCACACTCTTCCCCTTTGCAGCGAAACGAAGGCTCTGTCCAATAGCCAGAGTCGTCTTGCCTTTTCCGTTCCCGCAATAAACCTCTGTTATTTCTTTTTCCATGATTCTTCCTCTTTATGTTAATAAAAACCGACATTCTCCATTTTTATTCCTTATCTTACCGCAGTTTGGGAGGAATTGCAAGTGTTACTCAACATATTCCAATTTGCTTACCGAAACTTCATAAGCCGTCCTCTTTTCCGTCTCATTTTCCCCAATTCTCTTGGTGTATTCCCTGCTCTGGATCCTGCCCCAGATCAGTACATGTCCGCCTACTTCAAAGGCTGATGCATAACGGGCATTCCGGCCCCAGCAAATACATGGTATGTAGTCTGATTTTCCGTAAGGCCGGTTCACTGCCATGAGAACATCTGCGATCTCCCTTCCCAGAGGTGTTTTCCGGTATACCGGCGGCTTGCATATATAGCCATCCAGGAATATCTGATTTACAGGAGCAGCCTCCATATCCTCGTCCACAAAGCTTATTTCCCTGGCAAAGACCGACAGTACAAGCCTGTTCTTCTTTTCCTCATGACGGTTATAGGAGCGGAACTGCCCATGAATGGAAATATATTCCCCCTCATAATTCCGGGTCACGTCAATGAGCCGTTCGGAAACCATAACCGGTATCCGGTCCTCCGAGTCACTGAGACGTTTTACCTGAAGCTCCATCATATAGAAGCCCTCTCCAAATACCTGGTGACTGAATGTAAAGCCTGATGCGATCTTTCCCATAACTGATACCTGATTGTTTTCAATGATCTTATCTGCCATAATAATGTGATTCTCCTTCCTCTTTCTGTAGCTGGTCTATATAACCTATGTAAATATACGAGTAAATATTCCGAAAAATTTCATTTTCAAAAAATTTTTTTACATCTTTCAAAAAAATTTTTTACATCTTGTAATCCTGAAAATTTGTGATAAACTATACAGTTGGATATTTTTTATAACTGTACATTACTTTTATATAATGAAAGAAAGGATTTAGATTATATGAAGACCAAGCGTGAAGACGTTCGTAACGTAGCCATTATCGCCCATGTCGATCACGGTAAAACTACACTTGTAGATGAGCTGCTGAAACAGAGCGGTGTATTCCGTGAAAACCAGGAGGTCCAGGAACGTGTCATGGACTCCAACGATATTGAGCGTGAGCGCGGCATTACGATTCTCTCCAAAAACACCGCAGTTCATTACAAGGATGTTAAAATCAATATCATCGATACTCCGGGCCATGCGGACTTCGGCGGCGAGGTAGAGCGAGTGCTGAAGATGGTAGACGGCGTAATTCTTCTTGTGGACGCCTTCGAGGGTGCCATGCCTCAGACAAAATTCGTACTTCGTAAAGCTCTCGAACTGGATCTGCATGTTATTGTCTGCATCAACAAGATCGACCGTCCGGAAGCACGTCCGGAGGAAGTTGTGGACGAAGTTCTGGAACTTCTTATGGATCTGGATGCATCCGATGAGCAACTTGACTGCCCGTTCCTTTATGCTTCCGCAAAAGCAGGTTATGCAGTTCGTGACCTGAATGACAAACCTGAGAATATGGCTCCGCTTTTTGAGACAATTCTTGAATCCATTCCTGCTCCGGAGGGAGATCCGGACGCAGATACACAGGTTCTTATCAGCACTATCGACTACAACGAATATGTGGGACGTATCGGTGTAGGTAAAGTTGAGCGCGGAACCATTTCCGTGAACCAGGAGCTTATGCTTCTCAACCATCATGATCCTGACAAACGTCAGAAAGTTAAGATCAGCAAGCTTTACGAGTTTGACGGTCTTAATAAAGTTGAGGTAAAAAGCGCCACCATCGGTGCCATTGTTGCCATCTCCGGTATTGCCGAGATCCACATCGGAGATACCCTTTGTGCAGGAGATAACCCGGAAGCAATTCCTTTCCAGAAGATTTCCGAGCCAACTATTTCCATGAACTTCCTTGTAAACGACAGCCCTCTTGCAGGACAGGAAGGTAAATTCATCACTTCCCGTCACCTCCGTGACCGTCTCTACCGTGAGCTGAACACAGATGTCAGCCTTCGTGTTGAGGATACAGAGACAACCGAGTGCTTCAAGGTTTCCGGACGTGGTGAGCTGCATCTCTCCGTTCTTATTGAGAATATGCGCCGTGAAGGATACGAGTTTGCAGTCAGCAAGCCGGAGGTTCTTTACCACACAGATGAGCGCGGACGCAAGCTTGAGCCGATCGAGATCGCTTACGTTGATGTTCCGGAAGAATTTTCCGGTACTATCATCCAGAAGCTCAGCGAGCGTAAGGGAGAGCTTCAGGGAATGAGTACAGCAAGCGACGGAACTGTCCGTCTTGAGTTCTCCATCCCGTCCCGTGGACTGATCGGATTCCGTAATGAATTCCTTACTTCCACCAAGGGTACCGGTATCCTGAATACCATGTTTGACGGATATGCACCTTACAAGGGTGATTTCCCATACCGTAAACAGGGTTCCCTGATCGCTTTCGAGGCAGGCGAGACAGTTACTTATGGTCTTTTCTCTGCTCAGGAACGTGGTACACTCTTTGTTGGACCTGGTGAAAAAGTTTACAGCGGTATGGTCATCGGACAGAACGGCAAGGCTGAGGATATCGAGCTTAACGTCTGCAAGACAAAACACCTCACAAATACACGTTCCTCTTCTGCTGATGATGCCCTGAAGCTTGTTCCGCCTAAGGTATTAAGCCTTGAGCAGGCTATTGAGTTTATTGATCAGGACGAGCTTCTTGAGGTCACCCCCAAGTCTCTCCGTATCCGTAAACGTATCCTGGATTCCAGAGACAGAAAGCGTGCTGCATTCCGTAAAAGCTGATCAAAGCAGTAAAGCGGATATTTAAATTTCACTGAGCTATGTACTTATGAACACAATTGTTGCGCGATCTGTCAGTGAAGTCTTTTAACTTCTACTGATATAAGCCCCTGTTTCACCACTTAATGTTCTGTACAGTTGAAGTGTAAGCTGCTTATCAGCCTTCAAATTGTGTAAATAAATTAACAGATAACAGATTACCGAAAATGAACTTTTCATAGTTCTTTTCCCGGTGATCTGTTATTTTATTAGTCTTTTTATGCAGAATTCCCATATCATTCCTGCTTTTTTCCACTGTTTCTCACCTGTTTTTCTTTATCCCCTCTTATTTTTGTGAATTATTTATCAATTTTCCTTCGTTTTTTCGTTAATTATTTATCAAATTAACCATTGACGAACTCTATCCCTTAACTTATAATGATTTCATGATCGATTGACAAAATTTTAACGTTAATCTTTTAACCGTGTCAGACGTTTTCATTTTGTCCACCCCTCATATGTATGCATGTTTTTTGTCAATGATGACAATTTTTTAACATGTTTTTTGTGCACAACGCTGATTTTCAAAAATTTTAAAATGTGTTTTTGGGACATTCAGCACAGAGCAAAGCCAAAAATTATGAGAATTATCACATAATTAGCTTTCGTCAATTTGCACATACGTGCAAATCCCGTTGTTTGCAATCTTTTCTGAATTTTGGTACACTATCTCTATCAAATAGAGAAAATTCAATCAGATTGGATCACCAGGCGCGGGGACTTACAAAATGCTCTGCTATCCTCTGCATGCTGAAAAAAGGACGGCTGCAGACCATACAAATCATATGAAAAACAGGAGGATTCCACATGGCAAAGAAAGAGACTATCCCTACCATTATTGACACTCCCGAAGCCCTCACCGCTAAAATGGCTGCTATGAGAGAGGCACAGAAGATTTTTGCGACCTACACTCAGGAACAGGTAGACAAGATCTTCAAGGCTGCCGCTACTGCTGCTGACAAGATGCGTATCCCGCTTTCCAAGATGGCTGTTGAGGAAACAGGCATGGGTATCATGGAAGACAAGGTTATCAAGAACCATTACGCAGCCGAGTATACCTACAATAAATACAAAAACACACGTACCTGTGGTGTTGTAGAAGAGGACAAGGCATTTGGAATCAAGAAGATCCTTGAGCCGGTTGGACTGATCGCAGCAGTTATCCCGACTACCAACCCTACTTCCACAGCAATCTTCAAATCTCTGATCTGCCTTAAGACACGTAACGCTATCATCATCAGCCCGCATCCTCGTGCAAAGAAGAGCACCATCGAGGCTGCAAAGGTTGTTCTTGAAGCTGCTGTCGCTGCAGGAGCACCGGAAGGCATCATCGGATGGATCGATATTCCAAGCCTTGAGCTGACCAACATGGTTATGCAGAATGCTGACCTGATCCTTGCCACAGGCGGTCCCGGAATGGTTAAGGCTGCTTACTCCTCCGGTAAACCGGCATTAGGCGTAGGCCCCGGAAACACTCCTGTGATCATCGATGACAGTGCAGACATCCGCCTGGCAGTTAACTCCATAATCCATTCCAAGACATTTGACAATGGTATGATCTGTGCTTCCGAGCAGTCTGTAACTGTTCTTGAGAGCATTTACAAAGAAGTAAAAGAAGAGTTCCTTTACAGAGGATGCTACTTCCTTAAGAAAGATGAGCTTGACAAAGTGAGAAAGACCATCCTCATCAACGGTGCACTGAACGCCAAGATCGTAGGCCAGAAGGCTGCTACCATTGCTGAAATGGCCGGTGTTACAGTTCCTGCTGAAACCAAGATCCTTATTGGTGAGGTTGAGTCCGTTGATATCAGCGAGGAATTTGCACATGAGAAGCTTTCCCCTGTACTTGCAATGTACAAGGCCAAAGATTTCGATGATGCCATTGCCAAAGCAGAGCGTCTTGTAGCAGATGGCGGATATGGACATACATCTTCTCTCTACATCAATGTAGGCGAGACAGAAAAAATGGACAGATTCGAGGCAGCTATGAAGACCTGCCGTATCCTCATCAATACACCTTCCTCTCAGGGTGGTATCGGTGACCTTTACAACTTCAAACTTGCTCCGTCTCTTACACTTGGCTGCGGTTCCTGGGGTGGAAACTCCGTATCCGAAAACGTTGGTGTCAAACATCTTCTCAATACTAAAACTGTTGCTGAAAGGAGAGAGAATATGCTCTGGATGAGAACGCCGGAAAAGATTTACTTCAAAAAAGGCTGTATGCCGGTTGCTCTTGACGAGCTTGGCACTGTTATGCATAAGAAACGCTGCTTCATCGTAACAGACTCCTTCCTTTACAAGAATGGTTACACAAAACCGATCGAGGATAAACTGGATGAGATGGGTATCGTACATACATGCTTCTCAGATGTAGCTCCTGACCCGTCCCTTGCTTCTGCAAGAGCTGGTGCAAAAGCCATGACTGCATTTGAGCCTGACTGCATTATCGCTCTTGGTGGTGGTTCCGCAATGGATGCCGGCAAGATCATGTGGATGCTCTATGAGAATCCGGATGCAGACTTCTCTGACATGTCTATGGACTTCATGGATATCCGTAAGAGAGTTTATACTTTCCCGAAGATGGGCAAAAAAGCATACTTCGTAGCAATCCCTACATCTTCCGGTACAGGTTCTGAGGTTACACCGTTTGCCATCATCACAGATCAGGACACAGGCGTTAAATGGCCTCTGGCTGATTATGAGCTCCTTCCTGATATGGCGATCGTAGATACAAACAACATGATGAGTGCACCGAAAGGACTTACCTGTGCTTCCGGTATCGATGTTATGACACATGCTATCGAGGCTTATGTCTCCATGATGGCTTCTGATTACACAGACGGTCTTGCACTGAAAGCTATCAAGCTGGTATTTGAGTACCTGCCGCGTGCATACAAGAATGGAAACGATGTTGAGGCAAGAGATCATATGGCTAATGCTTCCTGCATGGCTGGTCTTGCATTTGCAAATGCTTTCCTTGGTGTAAATCACTCCATGGCTCATAAGCTTGGTGCTTTCCACCATCTGCCACACGGTCTTGCCAACGCAGTTATCCTGACAGACGTTATGCGTTACAATGCTGCTGAAGTTCCTACAAAGATGGGTACATTCCCACAGTATCAGTATCCGAAAACACTTGCACGTTATGCAGAGATCGGACGTTCTGTAGGTCTTACAGGCAAAGATGACCACGAAGTATTCGAGAAACTTATTGATAAACTTGAAGAACTTAAAAAGACTATCGAGATCAAACCTACTATCCGCGACTACGGCGTAGATGAGAAATACTTCCTGGATACTCTGGATGAAATGTCCGAGCAGGCCTTCAACGACCAGTGTACAGCAGCTAACCCAAGATATCCGCTTGTATCTGAGCTGAAAGAGATTTATCTGAAATGCTACTACGGCAAAGCACCGGAGAAGGATACAAAAAAGAAGAAATAATAACTCCTGATCCATTCATGTGATTGCCTTGCAATCCCCCAATATACCCGTTATATAAAACAGCCACCGGAGGGTTCACCCGTCCTCCGGTGGCTGTTTTTCTTATATCGTCTGAATATCCCGCTCTGCTCATAGCCAAGCGGATATTCGCAACTGAAGCAGGGACTGTGCGATCCTGCCCAGAGGGATGTTTATTCTCTTTCAGACAGATTTTTTATTTATCCAGTCCAAACTCCGCTGCCAGTTTCTTAAACTCTGGCAGTGAATTTACGATAGTATCATAGGATACACAGTATGCAAGTCTTACATATCCGGGGCATGCAAAGGAACTTCCTGGTACCATAAGAATATTATATTTCTTACCTGCCTCGCAAAAAGCCTTCTCATCCGGAACCGGAGATTTCACAAAGAGGTAAAAAGCTCCCTGTGGCTTGATGCACTCAAATCCGCACTCTTTCAGTCCGTTGTAAAGGGCCTGGCGGTTTTTGTCGTAAGCCGCAACATCTGTTTTGGCATCCACACATTTTGCAACTACTTTCTGGATCAGAGACGGCGCATTGACACATCCAAGTGTACGGTTCGCAATCGTTGCCGCTGTGATCAGCTCCTCGCTTCCATCTGCCTCATCCGGGATCACCAGATATCCGATACGCTCTCCGGGAAGGGAAAGAGATTTGCTGTAGGAATATCCAACTACTGTATTATCATAGTATTTGGTCAGATAAGGAACTTCCACACCATCGTAAGCCAGCTCACGGTATGGCTCATCGGAGATCAGATAGATCACAGTTCCGTACTCTTTCTGTTTCGCTTCCAGAATTGCAGAAAGTTTTTTGATCGTTTCTTCTGAATATACAACTCCAGTAGGGTTGTGAGGTGTATTTACAATAACTGCTTTCGTCTTTGGTGTGATCTTCTTCTCAAACTCCGCAAGATTCGGCTGGAAAGTTGTTGTATCCGGAGAAATCTCCACAAGGACTCCGTCATAATTTCGCACATATGCACCGTACTCCAGGAAATATGGCGCAAAAACGATCACCTCTTCTCCTGGATTCAGAATCGTTTTCAGGATCACATTCAGACCACTTGCCGCACCAACTGTCATGATCAGGTTTTTAGCGGAAAATCCGGTATCAAAACGTCTGTTAAGAGATTCTGCGATTGTCTGGCGTACATCCTCAAAACCGGCATTGCTCATATATCCGTGAAGAACTGTAGGCTCTACCTCATTGGCAAGCTCGATGATAGCCTGACGTACACTGTCCGGAGCCGGAACACTTGGGTTTCCAAGGCTGAAATCAAAAACTTTATCTGCACCGTATTTTGCACGGAGACGGTTGCCCTCCTCAAACATCATACGGATGGCAGAATTATTCTTTACATATGGTTTCATTTTTTCTGATATCATTTTGTTCTCTCCTTTATGCTACCGCATCCATTCCCACTTTGAGAGCTTTTTTGTTGAGTTCAAGGAACTGCGGTTTGATATTGGCCTGAAGAATCTCCTCCCAGTTGATATGCTCAAGTCCCATGGATTTGATAATTGTTCCCAGAAGGATCATGTTGGCAGCTTTCTCATTTCCCAGCTCACCTGCAAGACGGGTCGCATCCACAACCTTTGCTCTGGCATGTTTTTCAATCTCCTCAAGTACATCATCCGGATAATCCTCTTCTCCGGTGATAACAGACATGGAAGGGATCTCTTCGTTATTGATAACAAGAACTCCATCCTCTTTCAGATAATCCAGGGCACGGAGAGCTTCCATTTTTTCAAAGGATACTACAATATCAGCCTTACCCTTCTCAATGACCGGAGACATAACCTTCTCACCGTAACGTACCTGGGATGAAACACTTCCACCACGCTGAGACATTCCGTGGATCTCACTCATTTTTACATCATAGCCTGCTTCCATGAGGCCGTTTGTCAGAATCTTGCTGGCGAGGATGGTTCCCTGACCGCCCACACCTACTAGTAAAATGCTTTTTGTCATGGTATTAATCCTCCTTTACAATGGCAGCCTTCGGGCATACCTGTGTGCAGACATCACAGCCCACGCACTGTGCATGGCTGATACTTACCTTCTTTTCTTTCTTGTCAAAAGAAAGCGCCGGACAGCCGGTTCTTAAGCACGCCTTGCAGCCTACACATTTTTCAGCGTCTACTTTGTTCTTTGTATTGAAAAGTTCTGTGAACTCTTCTTTGTCTTCCTTGGAGAATTTCTTAAGTACACATGGCCAGCGTGTGATGATCACAGACGGCTCATCAAGTGCCAGGCATTTGTCCAGTGTTGCGTCTACCTCGTCAAGCTGGTTCGGATTGATCACATATACATGTTTCACGCCGATAGCTCTGACAACATTCTCAATACTGATAAGAGTTGTCTCCTCGCCCTTGGCTGTGTATCCGGTTCCGGGATTATTCTGGTGTCCTGTCATACCTGTGATACGGTTATCCAGAATAATATTAACTGTATTACTCTTGTTGTATACTGTATTGATCAGGGAGTTGATACCTGTATGGAAAAATGTGGAATCACCAAGAACGGTCACAACTCTGCGGCTCAGTCCCTCTGCCTTAAATGCCTTCTGTGCACCATGGCCAAGGCTGAAGCTTGCGCCCATACATACAGTGGAATCCATTGCACTGTACGGCTTGCCTGCCGCCAGTGTGTAACAGCCGATATCACCGCTGATCATAATATCCTTGCGTTTGCCAAGACGATAGAAAAGGCCTCTGTGCGGGCAGCCTGCACAGAATGTAGGCGCACGGCCGATCAGTTTGCTTCTGTCAAAGTCCATAACCTTGTTAGGTTTGCCTGTAATGCACTGACGGATCACATCCGGAGTCATCTCTCCTGTATACGGGAAGAGATCCTTTCCAGTACACTCGCAGCCCTGTTGTTTTACAAATTCCTCAATATAAGGATCATTCTCCTCCAGAACATAGACCTTGTCTACTTTGGAGCAGAAGTCTCTGATCAGGTTTGCAGGAAGCGGATTGGTAAATCCAAGCTTCAGGTAAGAAGCATCCTCTCCGAAAACTTCCTTTGCATAGTAATAGCAGATACCGGAAGCGATCACACCTACTTTGGTATCGCCCATCTCCACTCTGTTAAAAGGTGTTGTCTCACTGTATGCTCTCAGTTTGTCAAGACGTTCCTCCAGGCTTACGCGAAGTTTACGGGCAATAGCCGGAAGACAGACATATTTGGCAGGATTTTTCTTCCATTCCTTCGGTGCTACATCTGTTCTCTCAGACAGCTCTACAATAGACTTGGAATGGCATACACGTGTTGTCATGCGAATGATAAAAGGTGTGTCAAATTTCTCACCCAGCTCATACGCAGCTTTCACCATATCAATGCACTCCTGGCTGTCTGATGGCTCAAGCATGGCAATCTTGGCTGCTTTTGCATAATTTCTGTTATCCTGCTCATTTTGTGAGGAGAACATTCCTGGCTCATCTGCAGTTACGATCACATTTCCGCCGTTAACACCCATATATGCCCACGTAAACATAGGGTCTGCTGCCACATTCATTCCAACATGTTTCATGGATACCATGCTGCGAAGTCCTGCAACAGATGCTCCGATCGCTGACTCCATAGCAACCTTCTCATTAGGTGCCCACTCAGCGTAGATTTCTTCATATGTAGCCAGATTCTCCAGGATCTCTGTACTTGGTGTTCCCGGATATGCAGATGCGTAAGATACGCCTGCCTCATAGGCTCCCCTGGCGATAGCCTCATCGCCGGTCATTAATTTCCTCATAGGTTACCTCCTACCTGTTTTTACTCATCAAATAGCACATATAACTATATATATTTTTTATAATTACTGGCAATCTTAACTATAATTGTAACCCCTACAGGCTTCAGATGTCAACGCATTATTTCTTTAAAGTGTGCAAGCATATAGCCTGACACAAATATATCCGTAAAAATCTTTTTTTGCAGGATCCTCTGCCTGCGTCGGATCCCGCATATTTCCATAATTAAAAAAGAATCCTGCTTGCAGGATTCTCCGCCTGCGGCGGGTCGCTTCAGCGACATAATTCCTCTCCGACGCAGTGCGATCCTGCCCGGAGGGCTTTTTTATGTCATTGGAACATTACGGAGTAATTTCCTATGACAATAAAAAGGCTTCTGTACCACCTGTAATTCCGGCCGTACAGAAACCATTTTTAATTATCTTCTCTATTTTCCCTCAGCCATCTTTTCTTTGTAGTGATGTGCCTCATCAAGCATCATGTCCTTCACCTTCATAAGCCTGATCTGGGTACTTCTCTCATTCTCATCAAGCTTCATGGTGATATACTTGATATTTGCCTGCGCCTCCGGTATGATCACATGTTCCAGGGCATTTACACGCCGTCTGGTCTTCTCGATCTCTGACGCCATAAGCTGGCAGGCCTTCTCCGTCTCTGCAAGGCGGAGCATATCCGGCAGGACATCTGCCAGAGATTTGACAGCTCCGTCCAGATCACTGGATGTAAAAGCAAATCCGTAGGAATAGATATCATTGGCATCCGGGGTTCTTGTCTTATACTCAAAAACAGGAATATCAACACTCATAACATTCTTTTTGCCGGTCTCCAGGTATACCTCCTGCTTCGGTGCCATAAGTGCCGTATTCAGCGTTTCCTCGGACATTCCCGCTTTTGCTATGACAAAGTTTGTGTTGGCGCTTCGTATTCCCGCCTCCACCTTTTTGCGCAGCTCCATGTTTTCTCTTACAAGGTCAAGGAACTGGCGCATAAGTTCATCCCGCTTATCCTTCAGAAGCTTATGTCCGCGCACGGCTGTGACCAGCTTCTTTTTCTGCTTTGTAAGCTCCATACGGGTAGGATTTACCTGTGTTGATGCCACAAATCATCCCCCCTTTATGCTTTGCCGTAATACTGGTCAAGGAATTTATCATCAATTCGTTTCAGCTCACTTCTCGGAAGGATGGACAGAAGCTTCCAGCCGATGGCAAGGGTTTCCTCAATATCACGGTTGGCCTGATACCCCTGGGAAACATATTCCTTCTCAAAGGCATCTGCAAATTTTGCATAGATCAGGTCAATATCGGAAAGTGCCGCCTCACCGAGAATAGTCATCAGCTCCTTGGCCTCTTTACCACGGGCATATGCAGCAAACAACTGGTTCATTGTGTTGGCATGATCTGCTCTTGTTTTGCCCTCACCGATACCTTTATCTTTCAGTCGTGACAGAGACGGAAGAACATCAATAGGCGGCGTGATACCTTTACGATAAAGCTCACGGCTTAAGATGATCTGTCCCTCTGTGATATAACCGGTAAGGTCAGGGATCGGATGAGTCTTGTCATCCTCGGGCATGGTCAGGATCGGGATCATGGTGATACTTCCTGTTTTGCCCTTCTGACGGCCTGCACGCTCATAAAGGGAAGCAAGATCTGTGTACATGTATCCCGGATATCCACGGCGGCCCGGAACCTCTTTACGGGCTGCCGATACCTCGCGGAGGGCATCCGCATAGTTTGTGATATCTGTAAGGATCACCAGCACGTGCATATCCTTTTCAAACGCAAGATATTCAGCCGCTGTCAGAGCCATTCGCGGTGTGGCAATACGCTCTACAGCCGGATCATTTGCCAGATTTACAAACAGGACAGTACGATCGATCGCTCCTGTTTCACGGAAGCTTTCAACAAAGAAGTTGGACTCCTCAAAAGTAATACCCATAGCAGCAAATACAACTGCAAACTGTTCATCCTTTCCACGTACCTTCGCCTGTCTCGCAATCTGTGCCGCAAGCTGTGCATGTGGAAGTCCGGATGCGGAAAAGATGGGAAGCTTCTGTCCTCGTACCAGTGTATTCAGTCCGTCAATAGCGGAAACTCCTGTCTGGATAAATTCCTCCGGATAACTTCTGGCTGCAGGATTCATAGGAAGTCCGTTGATGTCTCTTCTCTCCTCAGGAAGGATCTCCGGTCCGTCATCAATAGGACGGCCAAGTCCGTCAAAAACCCTGCCAAGCATATCTCCGGATACGCCAAGCTCCATACTTCTTCCCAGAAAACGTACCTTGCTGTTGGAAAGGTTGATACCCGTGGAACTTTCAAAAAGCTGTACCAGTGCATTACTTCCGTCAATCTCAAGTACACGGCACCGTCTTGTCTCCCCATCTGCAAGCTCGATCTCGCCAAGTTCGTCAAAGGCTACATCCTCTACGCCACGTACCAGCATCAGAGGACCGGCAACCTCCTGTATGGTTCTGTATTCTTTTGGCATTTTACAGGCCCTCCTTTCCAAGAAGCTCCGCGATCTCAGACACAAGCTGGCGTGTTACCTTCTCATATTCTGCTGCCAGGTCATTTTCCGTTGTATATTTGTAACGTCCGATCTGCTCTCTTGCAGGCAGCTTCACGATATCATTGATATCCGCACCTTTTTTCAGTGCCTCGGTACCATTCTCATAGAAAGCAAGTACCAGACGCATCATATTGTGCTGTTTTTCCAGAGATGTGTAGGTATCAATCTCATGGAAAGAGTTCTGGTGAAGAAAATCCTCACGGATGGAACGGGCAGCTTCCATCTTCAGGCGGTCGCCCGGAGAAAGGGCATCCATACCTACCATCTTTACGATCTCCTCAAGTTCTGCCTCTTCCTGGAGAAGTGTCATCATCTTCTGGCGAAGTTCCATCCAGTCAGGTGCCACATTCTCATCGAACCATCCACCTACGCTGTCCAGATAAAGAGAATAGCTGGTCAGCCAGTTGATAGCCGGGAAATGTCTCTTGTATGCAAGGTTTGCATCCAGTCCCCAGAACACCTTCACGATACGAAGTGTGGCCTGGGATACAGGCTCGGAGATATCTCCACCTGGAGGAGATACTGCTCCGATAGCTGTCAGGGCACCTTCACGTCCGTCCCGGCCTTTGCAGATCACATGGCCTGCACGCTCATAGAACTGTGCCAGACGGGAGCCAAGGTATGCAGGATAACCCTCCTCACCCGGCATCTCCTCCAGTCGGCCGGACATCTCTCTCAGTGCCTCAGCCCATCTGGATGTGGAATCTGCCATCAGTGCTACGGAATAACCCATATCACGAAAATACTCCGCAATGGTGATACCTGTATAGATGGATGCCTCTCGTGCTGCAACCGGCATATCGGATGTATTGGCAATAAGAACGGTTCTCTCCATCAGGGACTGTCCGGTCTTCGGATCTTTCAGTTCAGGGAACTCGTTCAGAACATCTGTCATCTCATTTCCACGCTCACCGCAGCCAATGTAAACAACGATATCCGCTTCTGCCCACTTTGCAAGCTGATGCTGGATAACTGTCTTTCCGCTTCCGAAAGGTCCGGGTACTGCTGCCACACCGCCCTTTGCAATGGGGAACATGGTATCAATAACACGCTGACCGGTTACAAGTGGCTGCGCCGGAGGAAGTTTCTTCTTATAGGGGCGTCCACGACGTACCGGCCAGCGCTGCATCAATGTCAGCTCTTTGTCTCCGTCAGGAGTTTCCAGGATGGCAACTGTCTCCTCAACTGTAAACTCGCCGGAACGTATTTCTTTCACAGTTCCTTTCATGTTGGGAGGGACCATGATCTTCTGTGTTACCACGATCGTCTCTGCTACTGTTCCAAGGACATCTCCGCCCTCCACCTGGTCTCCGGGCTTTACAACAGGTACGAATGTCCACTTTTTGTCACGCTTCAGTGCCGGAACCTCAACGCCCCGCTTCAGGTTGTTGCTTCCCGCAACCTTCATGATATCATCCAGCGGACGCTGGATACCATCATAAATACTTGTGATAAGGCCAGGTCCCAGCTCTACAGACAACGGTACTTCCATGGACTCCACCGGTTCTCCCGGACGGAGGCCTGAGGTTTCCTCGTATACCTGGATGGAAGCCTCATCTTCATGCATCTCTATGATCTCGCCGATCAGACGCTGGCTGCTTACACGAACCACATCATACATATTCGCATCCCGCATACCCTTTGCGATGACCAGCGGTCCTGCCACCTTCTTAATGGTTCCTCTGCTCATTGAACCAATCACCTGCTTTCTGTTTTAATGGATTATGTCTCATTTCCAAAAAGTATATCTGAGCCTACTGCTGTCTCCACTGACTTCTTCACACCCTCAATACCGGCTCCGGTATTTCCGGAAATCCCAGGTATCTGAATGATAGCCGGAAGCAATGACTCACTGTATTTCCCAATTTCAGCGGAAAGCTGTGCTGCAAGCTGTTCCGTAATATATATCACTGCATATTCGCCTTCTGCAAGGCGGGCAAGCTGCTCTCTTCCTCTATCCGGATCTTCTACCGGAAAAGTATCAAGGCCAAGGGCGGCAAACCCGTAAATGCTGCTGTAATCGCCTATTACCGCAATTCTATACATACATTTCCCTTACCCTTTCCCGGATAAATTCTTCCGGAAGATCATTTCGTTTTCCTGTAAGAATGATCCGTACTGTCTTGATCTCATTTTCCCTTGCCAGCACATATGCCACAAGAGGCCCCAGAGAAAAAGAATTATAAAGCTGTGGCCGTATAGTCTCCATGATCTGATCATCACACCATCTCTCAAAGGCTGACGGTGATTCTCCCAGCGCCTGGGCACCGGCTGCGTATCTGGTCTCAGAAAGATAATTCATGATCTGTTCTGTGCCGCCTGCTGCCGCCCGGATCAGCCTGTCCTTATTAAGCGTGGAACATTCTGCCATGGCCTTTTTCATGAAATCCCCGGGCTTTCCCGTCTTCGCACTTCGGACAGCGATCCTGATATCTGCAACAGCAACGGTGGACTCCGCATACTGACGGATAATATCTTCTCCGGACTTCCTGCCGGCCTCATGCACCGCATCAAGAGTGGCCCTGTCAATAATGATATCGCACAACTGTCCGTCTCTTGTATGAAGGAATGTCTCATAAGCTTCCTGTGCTGCCTGACGCATATTTTCCGGGAATCGGTCATATTCCTTGTTTCTCAGGAACTTCACCATATCCTCCCCGTCCATCCCACAGTCATGATAAAAAATGTTAGGTGTATCACCATCCATAACGCTTGCCTTCACTGCGGCCTTCAGATTATGGAAAAGATCCTCATAGGAGAGGACCGAAAATACGGATCTGTCCTCCACCAGTGAATCCATGATTTCCCATATTTTTTCACGTTCCCTTGTAAGGATCGCATCTGCTCCTGCTGCCGGATCTCCGTCTCCCCAGCCCTTCTCTGTGAGCACCTGAAGACACTGCTGTTCATCCGGACATGCCAGGAGCTGTTCCAGTGCAGCCTGATTCAAAAGTCCTGTTTCCAGAACACGTATCCTCGCCACCGCATAAGCATAATCTTCACCAAACATATTTCTGCTCCTCCTTTTTGCGATGGTCTTTTAGGTGAATAACAGCTTCCTTACCAGATCCTGAAGTTCATCCTTCTTTGCAGAAAACATCGCCTCAATGGAACAGTTTTCCTCAATTCCGCCATAGGTGAGGATGAATCCACCGTCTATGTTTCCGGTCTCATGGGAAAGTTCCAGAGTGCCCCCTTTTTTCTCCGCGATCTTACTGATCTCCTCCCGGAAGCCTTCAGGAAGTCTGGCCAGATCCTTCTTTGAAAAAATAATCTGTCCAGCTCTGGGAAGTGCATATTTATCCGCCATTCCCTTTAACATTATAAAATATTTCTCATCATCCAGATTCAGTACTCTTGTATACGCCTCAGAAAGCACCTGGGAGATCAGTTCCTGTCTGGCTCCCAGAAGAGCTGTACGCTTCTTCATATCTGCCGCAGAGGCTGTGCGCTCACGAAATCCGGCAAGCTTCTGTGCAAGCTGCTCTTCTTTCTGCCTGGTGACCTGACCGGCCCGGGCTCTGGCATCAGCAAGGATACCGTCAGCCTCCTTCTGTGCGTCCTCAAGAATCTTTGCTGCAGAAGCATCTGCCTCTTCAAGAATCTGGCTTACCATCTTCTCCAATCCTGTCATGCTCTGCTCCTCCTGATGGGGTTTTCCCCTCTGTCCTTATACTGGATCAAACCTGAATTCCGCTGACTGCAAGAATAGAGATCAGAAGAGCAAGGATTGCGTATGTCTCAACCATTGCCGGGAAAAGCATGGCTTTACCGAACTGTTCCGGTTTCTTGGCAACGATACCGATTGATGCCACGGAAGTCCTGCCCTGATGGATCGCGGAAAATAATCCTGCCACAGCAATAGGAACGCATGCAACAAAGATCATAAGACCTGTTTCCAGGCTGATGTCTGCAATGCCACCGCCAAGGATACCAACCTTTGAAAGTGCAAGGAAAGCTACCAGCAGTCCATAAATACCCTGAGTACCCGGAAGAAGCTGCAGAAGCAGAACCTTGGCAAATTTATCCGGATCTTCTGTTACAACCCCTGCTGCCGCACGTCCGGCTGAACCTACACCGATGGCTGAACCGATACCGGCAAGTGCTACTGAAAGTGCTGCTCCCATTAATGCCCAAACGATACCACTCATAATATTAATCCTCCTTAATATCTACATATTTCGTGTTTTCACGGAAAGGATGGAACTCTTTTCCACCGCCTTCAAAGAATTTGCCGAAAAACTCCACATACTGTAATCGGCAGGTGTGCACATATGCACCTAACAGGTTGATCAGAAGATTGAATGTATGACCAACAATAAATACAATGATAAATACGATCAGTCCGAAGATGCTGTCACCCAGCATACTTCCCATCTGGTTCATAACTGATGCGATAACACCGGTTGCAAGTCCCAGTGCCAGAAGTCTGGAGTAGGACAGGATATCGCTGATCCACCCGGTGATATTATAAAGATCGTAAGCTCCAAGTGCCAGTCTCAGTGCCGGATTCTTCTTATCTCTTCCCGACATGAGAAGGATTCCCACTGCTCCGATAATGGCCATCCATTTGCCGATCAGGACTACCACTGCCGGAAGTACCAGATCCATCTGTGAAATAGAGCGGAACATGCTGCTTGGGATAAAAATAAGGATCAGTCCCATAAGAAGCAGGAACCATAATACCACATCACAGAAACAGTCCAGATATCTCTTATCCCGGATCAGCATATATCCCTTGATACCAAGACCCAGGAACATATGGATCAGGCCAAAGAGCATGGAAAATACCAGGAGTCTCATCGGCTCATTCAGTGGTGCGAACCATACCGGTTTAATGGTGATCTCCTTATGGAGATATACCCTGGAAAATACATCTACGAAATCTCCGAAATATCCACCGAACATCACGCCCCAGAATAAAGTAGACAATCCACAGTACATAAAAAGACGTATAGACTTCTGCATGGCCGCTTCCATTCTTGGAAACTTCAGAAGCACTCCGAAGCATACCGCAAAAACGATCAGACCGTATGCGGCGTCTGACAGCATCAGGCCAAAAAGAAATACATAACAAGCTGTCATAATGGTGGATGGGTCGATTTCTCCCTTACCCGGAAGTCCGAACGCTGCCAGGACTCCCTCTCCTGCACTTCCGAATTTGCTGTTCTGCAGTGCCACCGGCACATTCTCTCCATCTGCAGGCTCAGACTCAAAAACAAGATCATACTTCTCTGTAAGCCTGCTCTCTATGGCATCTTCCTTCTTTGCAGGAATATAACCTGTGATAAAAAACGTGCTCTCTGACTGTCTCAGCCTTCCCAGCACCTCATACTTCTGCGCCCTGATACGGAAATAATCCGATATAAGCTGAAGATTGCATTTCTGTTCTCCAAAGAAATGAAGTGATTCACCGATCCTGTCGATTTCAGCCTCCATACTGCTTACGGAGTCCTCAAGTTCCTGGATCTCCTGTGCCGGAGTCCGGCGTATGATCTGTGAAGGTCTTGCAAATCCCTGCATACGCAGTGCCTCTTCCAGCATCTGCGCCTGTCTTTTCAGGCATATGGCCACAAGACAAAGTTTGCCACTGTCAGAAGATATTTCCCGGATATCAAATGCTTCCAGCTCCGGTGCATCTGCTGCCAGCCTGGTGTACACCTGATCCAGTGTCACATTACCATCAATACTTCCAATGAGAACCATTGTATGATCAGTACCCTCATAATTCATAGGGATGTCCAGACTCTCCCAGGGCTTCAAAAGCTCCTGCTGCTGTCTGGCTTTGATAACAGCCGCCTCATTTTCTAATATCTCCTTACGCAGTGCCAGGATATCACGGGCTGCCTTCAGGATGCTCTCCCGGCCTTCCACAGCCTCATTCTCCCGGGTTCTGTCTATCAGTGGTTTCCCGGCCAGAGATGCCAGCATGGAAGCCTTCTCCCGGGAAAACTCATTCAGGATCTCCAGGGCCTGATCACACAGGGCTGAATTCTTCTCAAAGATCATCCTGGCATTCATGGTATCCATGGTTTTAAGCTCTGAATCGATTTCTTCGGATGTATCTACTTCCAGTACACCCAGTGACTGCAGTTCTTCCAATATGGCCTTACGGTTCTTCTTCATCGCGCAGATACTGATTCGCTGCATCTGCAATACTGCCATTTCCGCATCCCTCCTTTACACGGTCATTATATTGCCGTCATCTCCTGCCCGGCAATATGATGGGATCAGAACAGATTATCCATAACTGCCTGGATCGCCTGCTCCTTCTTCGCCTCTGCGTTCCTCCTTAATGCCTCAAGTTCTGTTTCTACCTGCTTCGCTGCAACCTCCCGGGCCAGTTCGGCACTCTCCTGCGCCTTACCCATATCAGATGCAGCCTTACCGGCAGCATCCTCACCGGCTTTCTTTATTATTTCCTCTGCCTCCCTCTCTGCCCTGCTGATCACGGACTGCGCGTTTACGGAAGCATCGTTTATTCTCTGTCTGGCTTTCGCTTCCGCCTCTTTTACTGCCTTAATTGTTTCCTGGATCATCTGATCACCGCCTCTCTGCATAGGCAAATTGTACCACAACAATTTACTTAAAACAATATTTTTATGCAATTTTTCTCAACAATGAAAATATTATGGTAAAAAAGTGTCAGATTTGTTATTATTTTGGCAATTTTTTGTATTTTTTTATATATTTTAGTCAGGCATAACATTTTATATGTATCATCTGCCTTTCCACAGCAGTGCGATCCTGCCCTGAAAAACAAAAAAAAGCCATACCTGAGAAATATCTCTGAGACTCTGTGTCTCAGGCATACTTCCCTGGTATGGCTTACTATTAGATTTTTACGTATTATTTCCCGTAAATATAACTGCTGTAGTTCTCATCTTCCAGACTGTCCGCATCGATCCACGCAGGATCAAGAAGCTGGGTTTTTTCGATCTTGACCTCTTTCCTGGGTGCTGTGGACTGGATAGCAGCCCACATGGTCTGATAACCCATTGCATAGGGGTTCTGGGAAAGTGCTCCAAGCTCCACGCCATTCTTAATAGCTTCCTGCTGCCTGGAAGTAGCATCTACACCCACCATGGCAACCTTTCTGGTTCCGTCATCCTGATATGTATCCAGAAACAGCTCCGAAACAACAGCATTGGTGCAGAACACACCGTCCAGTGCAGGATACTTGTCCAGAATCTCCTGCATTGCGGTCTTCATATCATCAACCTGATCCATATAAACAGTCTCTACCACTTTGATATCTGTATAGTTGGCTATATTCTCCATAAAACCGGCAACACGTTCCTGTGCGCTCTGTGTCTTTTCCTGTGCGGAAAAAATAGCCACATTGCCCATTTTACCAATGGCACTTCCAAGCTTGTAAGCTGCGTATTTGCCGATCTGTTTATTGTCTGTTCCACGAAAAGCTCTGATAAGCTTGGTCTCGCTTACATTGGAGTCAAATGCGATCACCGGGATTCCGTTCTCCTTTGCAGCCTCCAACTGAGCCTGGCAGGAATCCATATCTCCTGCTGAAAGACATAACACGGAAGGATTCTCGGCAATTACCGCGTCCAGTGTATTGATCTGTCCTTCCACATCCTCCTCATTATCCGGGCCCTCAAAAGTCATGGTGATCTGGTCGTCTTTTTTGAAGCCGTATGCATCATTCACATCCTTCACAGCCGCTTCCATACCGCTCTTTACTTCATTCCAGAATTCACCCTTCTTGCTCTTGCTCACTACCGCGATCTTAGCTCCTGCCTCAATGGAAAGTGAAGTATCTATATCCGGAATCACCGGATCCTTCTCCTGTTCCTCTGCTTCAGTTGCTTCAGGCGTTTCCTGAACATCTGCCACAAGGGGGGCTATCATTTTTTCCACCTGTTCTTTCTGGCATCCTGTCAGCAGACCGGAGGCTGCCAGCAAGCCGGCCATTGCCAGCGCAGCTTTCTTCATTCTGATCTCCTCTTCCTGATTTTACCTTAATTTAACATATTACTTCCGTTCTTTACAATTGCTTTTTACATTATACACTTTTTCTTTTTTTCGTCCAGAGTTTTTACACAAATTTCACATTTCAAAGCCTTCAAAGGCCTGTCCTTTCGGATCTGCCCTGAATTTCATTCGCTTTCCTGATACAGGATGGTCAAATTCCAGGCTGTATGCACAAAGTCCCAGAGACGCACATCTGCTTCCCTGAGGATTATATTTTCGGTCTCCAAGAAGAGGCATCCCATGTTTCTCCATCTGAACCCTGATCTGATGATGTCTTCCTGTCTCAAGGTGGATTTCTATAAGGTAATGGCTCTTCCCCTTATTTTCTTTTATTAATTTATAAGATAATCGCGCCTTCTTCGCCCCCGGTGTTCCTTCTACCACCACCTGGGACATATTGGCTTTTCCGTTCTTTTTCAGATAATCTTCCAAAATTCCTTCCGGTGTCTCCGGTTTATGTTCTGTCACAGCCAGATAGATCTTTGACGCTCCCTTTGCCCCCATCTGTCTGCTCAGTTTCCCTGCGGCCTGGGATGTTTTTGCAAAAACAATAATCCCCTCTACCGGCTGATCCAGCCTGTGGACCACTCCGATATAAGGAATTTTCCCCGGTTCCTTAAATGCCCGGTAATTCCTGAGGGCACTTTCCATATCCATTGTTCCGATCCCGGACGTCTGTACCGGCATACCTGCCGGTTTCCTGCATACAATGATCTCTTTATCTTCGTAGAGAATATATTCTTCTATATTTTTTGGTCTCATAAATAACTCCTGCTGATCTGCAGCTTTCCCCAGTATAATGTTCCAACTGCAATAACCTAATAAGCAACAGGGTGTAGTATACCGTATCATCTTTCCTGTGGCAACAGTAAATATCAACAAATTATGCACACAACGAAGACGGTCATCACTTTTTACTTATAATTTCAAAAATGATGACCGTCTTAACACTCTTCAATATTCAATTTTTTATATCCTCATTCTTTCTCAGAATAGGTTTTTTGTTATAATCAGAACTTTAATGATTTTATCTACCTATAAAATAAATCCTGATTCTCACTATTCAGTTTATTAATATAAATATCTTAATCCGATCTTTATTATTTTATAAAAAATATCTTATCTTATTTCCTGCTCATAAACGATATGATCAAATATCATCCGATTATTTAGAAAGTTATATAGTCGAGATTTAATTTCCGAATTAAATTCTCTTTTAAAAATTGAAGAAATAATAATATGAAATTTTATACTCTTTCCTGTTTCCATATGATTTTGAACTTAACTTCTTAAATCCCAAACCATCTGTCATCTCTGTACTTTCCCTGTGAAAGCATCCCGAAAAGAGATTTCTGATCAATTTCTTCTGTTATGATATCCTATCAGATATCCTTCTGATGTAAAGCTTCAATTCATATCCTGAAGTTGCGATATGGATTTCAAAATATCGTTCTCATCTTTCACTTTGTTCTTCGGATCTCTTCTTCCGAACGAACTGTTTAGCTGAGGGTTATATTCTTCTGAATGATATTTCTTTACATATGATTCAGAATCTTTATATCAGGTCTGTAACAGTTGTTCAATATGAGTAACTGATTCTATAATACCTTATTGATACATATGACTTCTTCGTTAATGTTTCCGGCTTCTTTTCTATAATATATATTAAATATATATTTCTTTTAAGAAACAACTGTATCCCGAAAGATTGTCTTCATCATAACTGTTGTATCAGGTCTTTCTTGCAGGAAATTCAGTTCCTGTTACTCTCATATTGATAAGATTGAGGTTTCATGTTCCCACTGGAATCACCTTTCCTTTCTTACTTCATTCTTCATGTGCATCTATGCTATGAATTGAATGAATTTCTATGATTGAGATATTGGGTTATTATCTCTTTTTTGTTTCCCTTGTTCTTTTTGATGTACTTATAATAACATCGTCCTTTTGATTTGTCAACACATTTTTGTATTTTATTTTAAATATTTTATCCTATTCGTTGTTTTATTTGTTAGTTTTTTATTATTTGTTTTAATTTTTTATTATTTTCTGTATATTTATGTTGGTCAGACAATTCTTTCCGGGCTGTGATTCCCCGGACACACTCTATGGCAGCAGAGAAGCCGGCACCTTCCGGCACCGGCTCCTTTGCGGATAACCATATGACTGGTTTTTATTTTCTGTTGTAATTGATAAGGCATCCTTTCAGGATGATCTCTCTCTCATCATCTGTAAGCTCGCCCAGAGTTACTTCAAACTCTTTCAGGGAATCTCCCTGGACTGCGTAACCCCTGATCACATCATCCTTGTTCTCAACTGCCTTGCGGATTCCCGGGAAGAACAGGAAATCTCCGTTCTTAAACGGAAGGTCACCAGCCGGGATAAGAAATGGAAGCATACCCCAGTTGATCAGGTTGGAACGATATCTCTTGGTTGCATACTCGTTGGCAATGTTCGCCCAGCCGCCAAGTACCTTCTGGCAGGATGCAGCCTGCTCTCTGGCAGAACCGTCTCCTGGTTTCACTGCAAAAATAGTACTTCCTACACCAAGATTGGTCTTATCAACATCCGGATAGGATTTGTGGATCGTCTCCATAACCGGTTTCAGTTCCGGAACTGCCTCAGCAGGGCACTGGCCGGCCTGAATAGCCTTCTGTGCTGCCTGGATCTCTTTTGCACGGCCTACATAAGCCGGGTCTTTTCTGGAGAGTGTGAACTCTGCAAGTCCCAGAGGATTGGAGCGGTAGGAGGATGTCTCTCCGGAGGGGATCAGCTCATCGGTTGTTGTTACAGGATCATGGATCTCGGATACAACTTTCAGGATCAGATTATCTGCAAGTGCTGCCATCTCCGGCCAGTCTTTGATGTTCGGACCAAACTGGATCTCAACACTTGGATCTGCTATGCCCTTGCTGTCAAATACACGGTTCTCATAGATGGATTTATCAAAGTAATATTTATGCTCTGTATAGCTTCCATCAAACTCCTCCGCAGAAGTAAGGAATCCCTTGTTCGCTGCAGTTGCTGCAATAGAACGTGCATCCATAAGGGCAACAGAGGAGATCTGTCCATTCTGGATCTTGGAGCCTTCACGGTTCGGGAAGTTTCTTGTTGTATGGCGGATACTGAACGCATTGTTAGCCGGTGTATCTCCTGCACCAAAGCACGGTCCGCAGAATGCAGTCTTGACAACCGCACCGGTTCCGATAAGTTCTGCAAGAACACCATTTCTGGCCAGTTCCATGTAGATCGGAGTACTTGCCGGGTAAACACTTAATGTGAAAGCATCATGGCCGATGTTCCTGCCTTTCAGGATGTCTGCTGCAGCACAGATATTCTCAAAACCGCCGCCTGCACAGCCTGCAATGATTCCCTGCTCCACATAAAGTCTGCCATCGATCACCTTGTCTCTTAATGTAAACGGAATCTTTCCGTCAAGGCTTACCTGGGCCTTCTTCTCAACATCTGCAAGAATATCATCCAGGTTTGCTTTCAGCTCGTCAATAGTGTAGGTATTGCTTGGATGGAACGGCATTGCGATCATAGGCTTGATCTCACTTAGATCGATCTCCACGCAGCCGTCATAGTATGCAACACTGCCTGGTTTCAGTTCTTTGTAATCCTCAGGTCTTCCGTGGATCGCATAGAACTCCTCGATCTTATCATCTGTCTGCCAGATGGAGGAAAGACATGTAGTCTCTGTTGTCATTACATCGATCCCAATACGGAAATCCGGGCTTAAGCCTGCCACTCCAGGTCCTACGAACTCCATAACCTTGTTCTTCACATAGCCATTGGCAAAAACTTCTCCGATAATGGCAAGTGCAACGTCCTGCGGACCAACGCCCGGACGCGGAGTGCCTTTAAGATAGATTGCCACTACTCCCGGCATATTGATATCATAAGTCTGGGAAAGAAGCTGTTTAACAAGCTCCGGGCCACCTTCGCCCATAGCCATGGTTCCAAGTGCTCCGTATCTTGTATGGCTGTCAGATCCCAGGATCATCTTTCCGCCGCCTGCAAGCATTTCTCTTGCAAACTGATGGATTACTGCCTGATGAGGCGGTACATAAACTCCGCCGTATTTCTTCGCACAGGTGAGACCAAACATGTGATCGTCCTCATTGATGGTTCCGCCTACTGCACAGAGAGAGTTATGACAGTTTGTAAGTACATATGGTACCGGAAATTTTTCAAGTCCTGAAGCACGTGCTGTCTGGATGATTCCAACAAATGTGATATCATGAGAAGTCAGCTTGTCAAATCTGATCTGAAGTTTCTTCATGTTGTCAGATGTATTGTGGGCTTTCAGAATAGAGTATGCAATGGTGTTCTCGGCTGCCTGCTCTCTGGAAACCGGGAAATTCGCCTCATTTTCGGGAATGATATCAAGGCCATTCTGAAGATAGACACCTGTATCGTAAAGTTTCATGGATGTTCCTCCTGTCTGTAATGATAAATTTTTCCGAATAGTTGGGATTCATTATATAAGATTTTTCCACATTAGTCAACAAAAGTGCCTGTCAGTTCTGCAACTTTACTTTACATCTGAAATCCGCTATACTGAAAGGCACCTGCATCAGAGCGTGTCTGAAAAATCACTCCTGCAGTCTGCACGCCCGGCTTTGCGGTATATTTTAGCTGTTCTTTCCGGGAACAGTTATATAACAGGGAGGTAAATTTTATGTTTCGTTTATGGGGGAAAATATGGAAAGATAATCACCTGATCCGGGATACCGTAGTCTGTGATGATCAGGAAGATACCCGTACACACAAAATCTTCCGGGGTCTGGAGGAGATCTGCTACCAGCTTGATCTGGGAAACCCCATCTGGCTTGACGCCACTGTAAGGGATTTCCAGAGACACGATAAAGCCCGGTTTTATCAGGATAATTTTATTGAACATATTGATTTTGATTACCTGGAGATACAGGTGATCGAGGAGGATTAAATCTTAATTTTGTTAAACTTCAGATCCGGGCCGTTAAGCCATGCATAGCTTACGGGCCGGTGTGATTTTTTGTCATATACCAGGATATGCAGACCTGCGATCCCGTTGGTCATTTCTTCTCCGTTTATTCTGATCTGTGCTGTTGCATCATCCACCTTGTAGCCACGGCTGATCACTGAAAAGGTTCTGTTGTCATATCTGTAATCCTTAAGGCAGATCTCCCCATCGGACAGGCTGTTGTTTTCTCCTGTGGAGAATTTCAGATCCTCTCCACCAAATATTCCCACATAGCTCTTTCTGTAATTCTTATCTTCTGTAAACGGAGCTGTCATTCCGATCCGGCTCATGGCATCTGTAATGTCTGTGTCCAGATTTGCCGAGATACTGTTTCCTGCTGCCGCAATGATCAGATAGTCATCTTTCTTCCCGGCAAGCTCATTAAAGTAACTGATGATCTCATCTTTTCGTTTTGCACGCTCTCCCACATAAAAAAGATGATACCAGCGTTTTTCCCCTGTTTTGGAAATTACAGGAGACGGACTGTTCCGGTTGGCATCAATATCATACCAGCATTTGTCAACAATGGTATTTCTGTTCTCATCGTATACCACAATATTGATATGATTTCCCGATGTTTTTAATCCATAATTTACATTTCCGCATGTTATATTTGCCGGATCCAGGATAAACCGGAAATTTTCTCCCTGGGCAGGTGTGTAGATATTCCGGAACACCTCCGGATTTTCTGACAGCTCATCAGCTCCAAGGCCTGTGCCGTTGAACATTACGATCTCCGGTGAATTTCCGTCGGAATAAGTCCTTACAACCCCGCTGGCCCCTGTGACAGATCTTATCTGTTCTTCAGTAAGCCCCAATGCGGAAAGAGCCGGAGAGATATTGCTGATATCGGCACCGTTATTTACCATGGTAAACATAACCGTAAAACCTGATGTGGAAAGTCTCCTGAGGTATTCCTCTGCGGAACACCGGTTTCCCATATCACGCAGGGCTTTCGCCTGACCTATGGTTCCATTTTCCTCAAGCGCTGCTTTGTAAAGCTCGGGAGTCATACTGTGGGTGATGATCCCTGCCAGCGGCTTCATACCTTCTGTTGCAGTAAATTCCTCCGGATGCATAAGATTATAGGCTTCCAGACTTCCTGCAGGCTTCTCCGCAAAGAAAGAAATCCCGCCGTCCACCACCTCTTCCCTGCTGCGGACTCTGGGGCTTGCCCAGTAACTGTCCATGGTAAAGCTTACCGCTTTAATATCATTGGCTTTCCAGTATGCAATGGATTCCTCACAGGTCATGCCGTCATTGTCTGCCTCAAAAAGGATCTGTACCTGATCCTGGGCCTTATCCAGATCGCACCACTGTTTCAGCTTCTCATCTGTATTGACCATGGCAATGATCCTGTCTGTCACGGATTTTTCTCCTGCAAGGCTGGTTACATTGTCATAAAGCTCCTGCATATCCACATCATCTGTCAGATCCAGGATCAGATAAAAATCATCCTTATCCTTTATCACATCCAGAACATAGGACAGCTCGATCCCGTTAAGTGGTGAATAGCGAACGACCCTTACACCCTGATCATAGTAATCATTCATAAGTGATACGATTCCCACCTGTGAAGTATCCTTCACAGAAACCAGATCCATGATCTGAAAATGATCTTCTGTAATATTTTTCAGCCAGTCATTGTTAATGCTTTTTGATACAGTTTTCCGGATCTCTGTAAGACCTGTGGATCTTTTGCCTGACTGTGCATGATAAGCCACACCTGCTCCCACGGCTGCTGCCAGAACCAGCACTGCGATTGCCGCTGCTTTTCTGTTAAATCCGGGCTTTGCAGGTACTGATGACGTTGCAGCTTCTTTTTCTTTCCGGGGAATATCAGGAGCAGAATATTTTTCCGCATTTTGCAGAGCTTCCCTGAATTCTTTCATGCTTTGATAACGTTCCTGGCGTTTCACGGAAAGAGCTTTCATCAGAACCTGCTCCTGCCCCTGGGAAATCCTTGCTCCAAGCTTTGTGGGCAGCTCGATCTCATCATTTTCCACACGGATTATGGATTCCTCCGGCGCTTTTCCACAAATACAGTAATAAATAGTGGCTGCAAGTGCATAAACATCTGTCCATGCCCCCTGGTTTTTTCCGGCCTGATACTGTTCAATAGGCGTATAACCGATCTTTTTCACTACCATGGAACTGGACTTTGTGCTGGACTGAATCTTGGCACCGCCAAAATCAAGAAGCTTCAGTGTTCCGTCATCCAGAACCATGATGTTATCCGGACTGATATCCCTGTGGATGATTCCAAGTCCGTGAAGCTTTTCCAGGGAATCCATAACCGAATACAGCTTCTCCAGTACCCACTGTGGATCTATCTTTCCGCCCATTTCTGCAGTATAATTCCGCAGATCCTTTCCTTTCAGGTATTCCATTACCATGTAAAGAGTGTCGTTTTCGCAGAAAAGGTCATATACTTTGACGATTCCCGGAAGGTCATCCAGTGATGCCAGGATCTTGGCCTCTTTTTCAAACTTCTCCCGGTTTACCTGGCAGATATTCCGATCATAGTCAGAGGAATCCGTTGTGACCACATTCCCCGAGTATGCGCTGTCCCGCTGCATATAACTCCGGATAAAGAGCTCCTTGATAGCCACAACTCTTTCCAGTGCCATATTCATGGCAATATATGTAATTCCAAATCCGCCTCTTCCCAGCACCCTGCCGATGAGATATTTTCCATCCAGCACCTCACCTGGCTGCAGTACAGTGGGATCCGGCACATAACTTTTTCTGTCAAAATGACACCACGGGCATATATCCTGGTCATCCGGCTTTTCTTTCATGCAGTTGATACATAGTCTTGAAAAATCCATTTTGTTCTCTCCCATACTCTCCCTGTGAGATCAGACAGGCAAATCCCCGGATTCTGCCTGGTGTTTCGCACACCGGAAGCCGGGGATTGTCCATCTGCATTAGGAAACCTTAATCAGTTTAAATAAATGGTCTCATGGTTCAGACTGTTCGATCCATCGATCCACAGATACCTTTTGGGTTTATGTGTTGTTTTATCATATAAAACAATATGAATTCCCCTAAGTCTGTTTGTTATTTCCCGCCCATCAATCTTGATCTGCGGCAGAGAATTTCCGATTCCGGAACCTTCACTTACAATTTTGAACTTCTTATTATCATATTCAAAATCATCTACCCATACCTTTTCGGCAGAAAACGCATCATTTTTTCCACCGTTGACATTCACAGTTTCTCCATCCGGTGTAAAAATTCCAAGATAGCTTTTTCCCGAATTCTTTTTATCGTCAAAAGCCGCCTGAACTCCAAGCTTTGCCAGTGCTGCCTGAATATCCTTATCCATATTGGCAGTTACATCTCCGGCTGTTGCTATCATGATAAGCTGATCATTCCCATTCTCTGCAAGACTTTCAAGGTCATTGATGATATATTCTTTTTTGTATCCCTTTGTCTCGCTGCTTACACATTTTTTCCATTCCAGTGTTCCGTTTTTGGACAGGGTCGTCATATCCGCATCCAGCGGATACCAGAAACTGTCTATGATCGCTTGGTCAACATCATCATAAATTACGATGTTGAATCCTTTTTTATTAGCAGCATAGTTTTTTCCATCAAAGGAAATCACAGCACCTGACGGTGAACTCTTCAGATGAGCTTTAACACTTCCCCAGCTCAATTCACAATCTGCCTCAATTGATTTCTTTTCTGATGAAAGTTCGCTTTCTTCCAGAAGTACCTCAGGCTCATCATTATATTTGCTTAATTTGACAGCAGTTATATATTCTGTGGTGTCATCTCTGAGAGCTATCAGCATTGTAAAATCGGACTTGTCAAGTATGTTCACATAGTCTTCCATAGAACTTCCGTTTTTCAGAGCCGTAAGCTTCCTTGCTGTTCCCACGCTTCCTTCTTCCATCTCCTCCTTTATCTCGTCAGGGGTGTTAAAGGAGCCTGTCATAACTGCTTTTACTCCGGTTACCTTATTATCTGTAAAATCTTCCGGATGAAGGTATTTGTAAGCGTCCATCATTTCATATGTTTTTGCAATAAATGTGATCCCTGCATCTTTTACCTCTTTGCGGTTTCTTACAGATGTATATTTCCAGTAACTGTTACTAAATCTCACTGCTTTGATATTATTAGTCTTCCAGTAATCTAATGTATCCAGATATGTCTCATACGCAAAATCTGCCTCATAAAGGATCTGCAGTTCATTCTGTTCCCTGTTGATCGCATTCCATCTTACCAGCATATCAGGTGAATAAACGTTTCCTACGATCTTCTCCATCATAGGCGTTCCACCTGCATTTTTCACTACAGTATCATAGATATTCTGCATATTATCGATGGACATATCCAGGATCAGATACATACCCTTTTTCTTTTTTACGGCATTGATCACGTCCTCAAGCTTTGCCTTATACGCGCTTGTATAGCTTACGACTCTTATTCCCTGATCATACAGAGTGTTTATCTCGTTTTCTACTTCTTTACTGTCATACTTTTCAGCGTTCCACAGGGTAAGCTCCATGATCAGAGGAGTATCATCTTTGATCTTATCAAGCCAGGTGTTGGCAATAACCATATCTCCTGTTTTTATTTCCGTCGTATCACTTTTTTCTATTCCGTCGTAGCCTTCTACTGTCTCATATCCCAGTTGTATTTTCATCACTTTTTCTTCGTTGATGGACTCCACACATTTCTGGTCTACAGACACCACAAGCTTCTTATTCTGGTAGGTAACATTATCTGCTTTCCTGCCATTGATAAATACCTTTGATTTTTCTGAAATATTTTTGCCTGTAAGCTTCAGATTAAAGGGTTCTCTTATACGTACAGTCTTTGACTTAATATCCAGCCCGTTTTTGTATACCTTGTCAACAACCGGTATTTCTGAATCTGATAAATAGGTTTTAATTGTCACCTTCTCCGATTCCGCAGAAAATTTTCCAAGAAAATGGCTGCCCAACTGAATACTGATATTGCCGGTCTCCTGCCCGGAAAGGTCAAAAGCCACCTTAACCTCATTGTCTGTCTTTCCCACAATCTTAAGGTCTTTCACCTTTTTGTTATCTATATAAAGGCTGTCCACCTTTGACAGATTTGTTCCGCTTATCACCAGAGGCTTTTCTTTGGTGAATACAGTATTCCGGTCAAGGATCTCCGGCAGGCTCTCTGCAGCGATCACCGGTGTATTTTTTTTCACTCCCGTAGATATGCCACCTACAGCAGCCACAATAACTGCTGCAGCTACAGCGCCACCAATAAGCCATTTTTTACCGGAACTCTTTGATTTTTTATTTGTCGGCTGATTTATGCCCGGCTGAACAGATGCCTGTGAATTTTGTCCGGGGCGATGCTGTCCGGACTGGTTCTGCCCTGGCTGAGTTCCTGCTGACCGGTTCTGTACCGGCCCGGTTCCTGTCGCCTGACTCTGTGCAGACCGGCTTCCTGCTCCACGGTTCTGTACCTGCTGGCTCTGTGCAGACCGGCTTCCTGTTCCACGGTTCTGTACTGACTGGCTCTGTGCTGGCCGGCCTTTTCCGGTCTTATCCTGTTCATCCTTTCGGTAGAGCACTGTTTCCTGACTGGAAACCGTCTTTTTAGGCTTCCCGGTTTCTTCAGCCTTTACAAGAGCAGTGTAAAATTCTGCCATTGTCTGATAACGATCCCTGCTTCTGATGGAAAGAGCCTTAAAAAGAACCTTTTCAACTTCCGGAGAAATATCAATCCCCAGTTCAGAGGGTTTCTTAAGGTTATCATTTTCCACACGGTTGATGGATTCTTCGGGAACCTGTCCACATATACAATAATAAATAGTTGCAGCCATTGCATAAACATCTGTCCACGGTCCCTGATTTCCGTCTGTATGGTACTGCTCAATGGGTGTGTATCCTTTTTTTGCAATGACCATACTGCTCAAAGCAGTATTTGCCTGTATCTTGGCACCTCCGAAATCCAGCAGCTTTACTGTTCCCGTATCCATTACCATGATATTATCCGGACTGATATCTCTGTGGATAATGCCATTCTCATGAAGACGCTGCAGTGATTTCATAACTGTCATGGTCTTATTCAGCACCTCTTTATATGGCAGCCTTCCACCTTTTTTCCTGGTATACTCCTTGAAATTGATACCATTCAGGTACTCAAGTACCATATATACGGTTTCATTTTCATAAAAGAAATCATATACCTTCACAATGCCCGGAAGGTCATCCAGGCTGGCAATGATCTTTGCTTCTTTCTCAAACTTTTCACGGTTTATCCTGTAGTACTCTTCCTCGGAAGCTCCGCTGGTTGTACTGATAGAAATAGATGTGGAATTTGAGTTATCACGATACATATATCCCTGGACAAAAAACTCCTTAATGGCCACCACACGTTCCAGTATCATGTCCATGGCAATGTAGGTGATTCCAAAGCCTCCTTTTCCCAGCACCCGACCAACCAGGTACCTTCCGTTCAGTACCTCGTAAGGTTTCAGTGTAAATAGATCCGGCGTATACCGGCTTTGGTCATAATGACAGTGGGGACATATCTTCTGATCCTCTGAATCCCTTTCTTTCATACAGTTAATACATAATTTTGAAAAATCCATGTAAATATTCTCCTTCGAAAATCTCCATGTATGCAAACTTCCCTTTCCGATATGGAGAGGGAAGCCGCCTGGTACAGTGTTCAGCACTGTACCGGCTGTGACAGCATCAGAAGCTTCCTGTATGCAGCCACAGCATCTTTATTCTGATCTCACTTTTATTTATCCCAGCCGAATCTGTCGTCACAGAACGGTACAAATACCAGTGTAGTCTGTCCTACAGAAATCTCATCTCTGTCATTCAGCTCTGCACTTGTAAGTACTACATTGTCGTTTACATAGAACAGCTCATGGGATTCTCCCGGCTGTGCGAAGAACTTCCTTGCTCTTGGCTCATATGTGATGATCGCATGTTTGAAACGGGAAATGGTTTCATCTCCCTGAAGGCAGATATCCATATCAGCGGAACGGCCGATAAAGTTTTTGCCTGAATAAAGGCAGAAGCTCTTTCCGAAGTTGCTTCCTCCTGTGCATACCAGCCAGCCTACTACCGGATGTCCGTTGTGGACTTCAGGAGCTTTATTCTCCTGTGTCTTTCCCGGAGTATTCCACTCAAAGTATGCCATAGTTCTGTCATCATCACTTGGCTGAGACTGGGGTTTTACATTAAGCGGTCTGGTGATATCCTCACTTTTGTTCACATCGGAAGGTGCGCTGCCGAAGCCCGGATTATTATCATATCCGCCTCCCACGAAGCCCTGCGTCACGCCCATGTCGCTGCCGCCAAAATTATTATTACCACCGCCATAGTTTCCTCCTGGTGTAAAACAGTCTGTTACACGGTCGCTGTCATTAAAGGAGCTTCCTGCTCCCTGGCAGTACGGGCAGCTTGCAAACTGCTCCTGATCATAGAAATGTCCGTTAGGGCACTGGATTAATTTTTTTCCCATTGTTTTGTCCTCCTGAGTTTATCTTTATCAATACTTCTGTCCTAAGAATAATTCGTTGCTTCCCTGTCCAAGGCTCAGCTTGGTTCCGATCGGGAATCTGGCAGGCACACCCTTTGTAAGCTTCTGGGAATCATTGGCACGGATTCCGTAGGTTGAATAATCAGTTACATAATAGCAGCCTTCCTGTGAAGAATAGCGGATGGTGCAGTGTCTCCGGCTGATATCCTGCTCAGGGAGCACGATCTGGCATGACTGGCTGCTTCTTCCGATAGTAACTTCCATATCCGGCTGAAGCTCAAGATCTGTATTGCTGAAGCTTCCTCTGATGAAATGGAGATTGCCTTTTTTGGGCATCTGCTGTGTGCCGCCTGCCGGATCAACAAACGGAAATGTCGGAGGCATCGGAGGTGTAAACTTCATGCCGTCACCAGCACTTCCCGGATTCTCCGGTTCGTAGTTCTCTGCAATACTCTGATTATAACGGCTGCAGAGCTTGTTTAAATTACAGATCATAAGATATAATGCAATGATCGGTCCCACGCCAAAAAGAAGGGTGCCAAAAATGATCCATAACAGATAGGTGCTGCCTTTTTCTTCAATATTAAGGCCATACTCACGCCCTGCTGTCTTGATACGGTTTCCCTGTTTATAAAACCATACAAACGCGTAAATTCCCAAAGTAACCAGAGTAAGCAATACCAGAACTATGTAGTTAACTGATTTCTCTGAATCTGTATCTTCCACGTATCCACATGTGGTATTGATGTCATTGATCATCTTCCACCAGAAGATCAACTGATAAATTCCAAGTGTAAGGATACCAAAGACAATGAATTTCCATATTCTCCTCTGATCATTTAACATATTTTCCTGCATACGCTTTTCTCCCTCCTAATTCCACTCGATCCTGAATTTCAGGTTTCCTGCTGTGATCTCATCATGCGACTGAAGCCTGTATCTTTCCTGGATCGGTCTTCCGTTTACTCTTGTACCGTTTCTGCTCTGAAGATCAGTAATGTAAATATTTCCACCTTCGTATTCAAGAGCAAAATGCTGCTTTGACATCATCGGGTCATCGCAGTAGATATCACACTGTGTGGCACGACCGATAATGGCACTTCCCTTGAGGATGTAATCCATCTGCTTTGGCATATCACGGCCGTTGCTGATCCAGATACGGATATTTCTTGTTGGAAGCTGATCCATCCTGATGTGCTTGCGTTCCTGGATATCATCCGCTTCGATAACCTCATCACCTACGATCAGCACACTTCTTTTCTTTTTGATCCTCTTTAATACGATCAGCGCCACTATGATCAGAATGACAAAGATCACTGTGAGGGCGATAGGCCACCATTTCAGGATAAGCTGCACTGCTGACGGTTTCCACTTGGTTGTGATCTTGATCTCTGCACTGCCGATAGCATTTTTTTCATTGGAGGTGTCTGTGATATTCTTAACCTGAAGTGTGTAATCACCTTTATACAGATCCTCGTCAAAGATCAGGCGTACTGCCAGTTGATCTTCCTCGTCTGCTATTACCTGATTCACGGGAATGGTCTTATCACCTCTTGTCAGCTTGTAATTTCCTGCATCCAGACCATTCTCAACTTTTTCGGAAAAGGTTACTGTGATACTGTTCTCTTCGTTACTTTTGGCTGACACAACTTCCGGAACTGTTTCATCCTTCTGGCTTCTGTCAACAAGGACGGAACAGGTATCTGACATATTTCCCGCACTTAAAAACTTCAGTACAAAATCTTCGTTCTGATGGCTGACTTTGTTGCTGGAAGCTGTGAATCTGGCACGATAGCTGTTCATCACCGCATCGTACATCTGATTCAGTCCGTCCATCACACTGCCGCCGTCTGTGATAGTCCAGGGCACGCCACCTGTGTTCCTGGAAAGTGCTGCGAACTTGCTGCGGTAGTTCTGGGTATCCACCTCAGAATCCCCTTCTACGTTCTCCACAGCCATTGTATATACCGGGATTCCTCTGGAATTCAGTACAGTCTGCACGCTCTCCACGCCGCGGGTATCATCTGCACAGTCCTTACCATCGGAAATCACTGTGATGATCCTTCGCTTCTCAGAGGAAGCTCCCTCTGTCCAGATCCTGTCTGCCGCATAATTGATAGCATCAAACAGCACAGTATTCTCATTGTTATTCTGGATCCCCGAGATCACAGATGATGCCTCGTCACGGCTCTCTGTGCCGTTAAGGACTTCTGTAACTGTATCTCCGAAAGTAATAAGGATCATGCTGTCGGATTCTCTCAGCTTTGAGAGAAACTGTGTAAGAGATGCCTTGATATCCTCTGACCGTCCCGGGGATATGGAGGAAGAAATGTCCATAAGTATGTAATACTCTACTGCCTCTCCGGTCTCTGCAAAACTGGCATTGTCCATAAGTGCCAGCTTCTCCCCGCCCAGATATGCTTCCAGATCTCCACTTCCGTCCGGGCTTCTGTAGTAGGCGGTCACATCCGGCATGTTGATATACAACTGCTCGATCCTGTAATCATCTCCTGCCCCATAAGCCGGAACAATGCTGCATATCAGACACAGCATAAGGGCTATAAACCCTGTCAGTATTTTTTTCTTTTTCACTCCCATTGATGTCCCTCCCTGCAAAATGGTATAAACTCAAATCTGCTCTCTCCAATAGAGATCACATCTCCGGTTTTCAGCTTTGCACTGCCTTTCAGAAGTTCCCCGTTAAGATAAGTCAGATCCACCTCACCATCTACAACAAAGAATTCTGCTGATTTCCTGTCATAAACAACAGCGCAGTGCTTTCTGGGGGCAATCTTTTTGTCCTCGATCATGTGGATATCCATGTCAGGATCCCTTCCCACCCAGTTCATTCCATGGAAGATGCGGTAATCCCGGCCTCTTGCCGGACCCTCCACACATACCAGCCATCCTGTAATGCAGGCGGTTCCTGTACTTGGACTGAAAAATCCTACTGTCACAGGATCTTCGTCCGCTCCGATCCCTGCTGAGATCCCACCGGATTTTCCGGAAACAGTTACCTCAGGATCTCCCGGCATCATAGCCACGGTCACATCTTCATTGATACTTCCGGGTGCAGCCCGGAATACAGGCACGTTTCCAAGTTTCTGCTGCAGGATGGAGTTCTCCGTCTCCCGTTTCTGACAGTAAGGACAGCTATCATATTTCTTTGCATCATAATAATGCCCGTTTACACATTTGATCAGCTCCATATTTCCTTCCTCTGTCTCTTTCCCTTTTCTTCTCTGTCACGTTGGAGCATGTTTGAATAAAACCTTCTGCAGGCACGATTTGCGGGAGAAAATGATTTTTCAGACACGCTCTGATATATCTTTATAATACCATAATACACATAGCAGAACAATTATCCATGTCCTTATTTTCGCCATGTTTTCTGACAGTTTTCATCATGGCATCCAGCCAGGTTTCCGGTGTGGTGTTTTCCCGCAGAAGTTCTTCCATCTCAGGCTCTTTTATGTACTCCCAGAACCCGTCACTGCACAGAAGAAATGCATCTCCTTTTCGGATGTGCAGCTCCTCTGAGACTTCACATGGATTTTCTTCCCACTCATAGCCAATGGTATGAAGGAGACGGCTTCTGTCGGGATGGTTACGGATCTCATCCGGGGTGATCTCACCGATACGGACCAGCATCTGAGGGACGCTCTGGTCTGCGGTCTGATGCCTGATCTGTCCGTCCCGGAACCAGTATAATCTGGAATCACCAATGTGCGCCCAGCAGGCTGTGTCATCGTTGATCTCAAGGGCTACCATGGTTGTAGCCATTCTGAAAGTATCTGCGGTCTTTTTTTCCAGGACTGCCCTCTGAGATGCCTCAAAAAGTTCCCTCATAAATTCCGGGCCGGTTTCTTCCACGTCTGTTCCAAACCGGATTGCTGCCTCCACTGCTGTTTCTGAGGCAAGCTTTCCGTTCCCCATACCGCCAAGGCCATCTGCCAGGACATAGAGATGACGTCTTTTTGTATCAAGCTTCTGAAAACTGTCTTCATTATAGGGCCTGGTTCCTGCATAACTGTCCTGGGAAGATCGGATTTTCAGAGATTTTTTAAAAAATTTGAACATTTGGATCAGGATTCCCCTTTATCGTGTTAATTTTGATTTGGTGCGTCGGCTGATATATCTGTTTCTGTTTAGTCTGTGGTTGTTCCAGATTCAGATCCGGTACTGTTCTCTGTATTGTTTGAGCTACTACCGGCATTTACTCTGTTCTTCACTTCTTCAAGTGTGCTGACAACTTCTCCGGATTGATTTACTTTATATTCCGTATATGGAAGACCGCTTCCATCCTGTTCATCATTATCCACTTTCAGTTCAATTTCTTTAATACTCTTCAACGGAAGATTGCGGAAAAACCTTTCATCATCCTTGCCCCCATTGACCCGAATATCAAAATTATCTTCCTTCAATCCATCCAGTTTAACAGAATACTTTTCACTTCCGTCAGCAGTAAGTGGCAGTGTTCCTTTCCAGAGATCAGACTTCCAGCCTTCTGAATCATTATCATAAATTGCCTCACGGATATCTATCGTATTAATGTCACTGCCTAAGCTGTTGGTAACTGTAACCTTAATTGCCTCTGCTGCATTTTCTTCCGGTGCCGTAGTCACACTGGCCTCCGGTGTTACAGTTCCCTCAGGTTCTTTTGTAGGTTCCGGTGTCTGTGTATCCTCCGGTGTTGTCTCTGCCTCAGCTCCATCCTCGTCACCGATCACCACTACATTATCGTCACTTTCCTGGTTCTGTTCCCCATCCTGATAAAGCTGGTATGTAGTAAATCCCAGCCCTCCTGTGGAAGCTGCCAGTACTACTGCCACTGCCAGGGTGATGTGGAAAGCCCTTTTATATTTTTTTGCTTCTCTGTCATTTCCTCTGGAATTCTGTACATTCCGGAATGAATTTTTCTTTTCATTTCTGTCCATACACTATTTCCTCCCTCTTGCCCTGTTTTCAAGCATTTCCAGAATATCTCCTGCTGTCTTCGGGCGTTTTCCGGCATCTTTTTCTGTGAGAAGGCTGACTATGATATCTGTATCCCTGTCACCGGTTTTGAGATATTTCTTTTTTCTCATTTTGGGCTCCTGCCACAGGAATCTTCCTGTGTGGATCTCATATCCGATCACTCCCACAGAGTAAAGGTCTGCGTTCATCTGAGGATTTTTCCGTGCCAGAAGTTCCGGTGCCATGTATTCTTCCTGAAAAGTTCCGATCCTTCCTCCTGAAAATTCATAAAGCTTCCATCTGGCAACTCCGAAATCCAGCAGCCGTATCCTGCCATCCTCATCAATAAAAACATTATCAGACGAAAGGTTAAAATGTGCGATCCCACGGTCGTGAAGCCTCTTTACTGCGCCAAGAAGCTGTACAGTCACATTATCCTCCACCTTTTCTCCCCGTTCCAGAAAATCCGCCACAGTCTCACCTTTAATGTATTCCATCACTGTGTAGGCTGTATTGTTTTCCTCAAGGACACGGTAGATATTTACCGGTTCCTCCAGGTCCTGATTCCTGTGAAGTTTCTGAGCCTCCTGCACAAAAGCCTCCAGTCCTTTTTCAAATAATCCCTGGCATTTGGGATTCCTGGGCTGAACCAGCTCATCCTCTTTTCTCACTGCCAACTGTCTGGGAAAGTACTCCCTGATGGCCACCCGCCGTCTCAGTACACCGTCCCATGCCAGATACACAAAAGAATAATCGGAGCAGCTTAAAGGTCTTCCGATGATAAATCTGCCTGAAAGAACTGATTCCAGGGGCAGGATATCCTCCGGAATATCCGGATTTTTCCTCATTTCTTCTGCGGAAAATCCACATGCCGGACATTTATCATTCTGTTCTCCGTATTCCCTCATACAACCCATGCATCTTTTCACTGATCTTCCTCCAGTCTGCTGGTGATCTTTCTTTCCGGCACACCGGTACACTGCATAGCGATCACCGTAGTATTATCCTGCTTGCCTGTTGAAAGGCGGTATGCCTCTTCGCAGAGCCTTCTGGCTGCAATGGACATGTTTCCGCCGCTTTCCTCCACGATTGCCTGGATCTGAAATCTGTTCAGGCTTTTGTACAGTCCGTCACTTGCAAGGATCACAACATCTCCGGGCTTCATATAAACAGGTTTGCTTCCTGTGTCAATGATAGGCAGCCCGCCTACACCGATAAAGCTGATCAGCGCTTCACCCTGACCCCGTTCACTTTCTGCCCTGGCTTCCTCCCTTGTGATCTCACCGTTATTCATCATCTGCTCCAGGTGGAGATTATAATTATGCATTCTGGTCACTGTGTGAAGTCCCTGATCATCCATAAAATAGATCACACTGTCTCCCACACTTCCCCAGTACAAACGGTTCTCCTTCACTAGAACGATCACTGCCGTGGATCCGCCCCGCATAACGTTTCCATCCCGGTCTGTCAGTCCGGAAACAATCTCATCTGCCTTTACAAAAGCCCGGTTCATCCATCTGGTGTACATAGCCTCATCTTCTTCAAAATCCCTTTCATAGGATTCAAATATGGCATTGACCGCTTCCCTGCTGGCACGTTCTCCACCGGACATTCCACCCATTCCGTCACATACAACTGCAAGGACCATATCTTCCTTTACAGAAAACTGCATGGCATCCTGCTGGCTTGTACGGTCTCCGATTATTGTATAGCTTCCTGTCTCAATCAATTTATTTTCCATAACTTTACCTGCCAAAATCTTTAATGAACCGCCGCCTAAATAAGCAGGGCTATCACTATGATCAAAAGAATGACGCCTGCCACTCCAAGGATCATATACATAAGTCTGTTTTTATCCGGGTCTTTATCTGAGTGCTTCCCGGAAATTCCGGATGTATCCAGAAGATCCGGATTGGCTTCCTTCAGATCCGTATAAAAGCTCCGGATATCCATATATCGGTCCTCAACCTTCAGGGAAAGAGCCTTCATAAGTGCCTGCTCTGTTCTTCGGTTTATATGGGCTTCTTTAAAGCCCCGTTTCGTCAGCTTATCTTCCTCAATACGGGACATGGAATCCTGAGGAATACAGCCCATGATACACCGGTATATGGTAGCTGCCAGAGCATATACATCCATCCAGGGACCGATCTTATATCCGGTCCTGTACTGTTCCGGCGGTGCGTAGCCGTGTTTTACCATAACCATCTGGCTTGCTCCCTGCTGTTCCTGACAGGTATACTTGGCACCTCCCAGATCCATGATCTTCATATAACCGTTTGTCAGACAGCGGATATTATCCGGAGAAATATCTCTGTGCAGCACACCGGACTCATTCATTACGATAAGAGAACGTATCACCGGCCTCAGCATACAAAAGGTTTCGGAAAACGAAAGCTTTCCACCCTTTTTTTTCAGGTAAGACGCCAGGTCTTCTCCCTCCAGATATTCCATCACAATATAAGCTGTATTATTCTCCTCAAAATAATCCAGAAAGTTTACAACACCCTGTTTTTCTTCCAGATTATGAAGGATGTAGGCTTCATGGAGAAACTTGTTCTTGCATATCTGGTAATACTGCCTGGAATGTGCGTTGTCCTGGACCAGCACGGTTTTGCCCTGTTTTCTGTTGAGAAGGCCCTGGACAAAAAGCTCTTTTACTGCCACTCTCTGCCCGGAGGCAAGATCCCTGGCTATGTAGGTGATCCCAAAACCGCCCTGTCCGATGCTTGCACCTACCAGATACCTGCCCTTTAAAACAGAATAGACCGGCAGTTGATGAGATGGGCTTACATAACTGCCGGCCACATTTTTGCATACCCTGCACTGTGTCTCTCCCGGCTGCAGTTCATTCATGCAGTATGCACAGATTCTTTCCGTATCAAAAACATTTGTCATACTCTTTCTCCTTCCGGAGGGCTGCCGCCTTTTCAGGCAGCAGCCTTTTTCATATTTATCTTATCTGCCATCCTTTGAAAGATTACGCAGAAGAATCATACACAGGATCATACAAAGCAGTGACATCCCGATGAGAACACCCCAGGTCAGTCCCAGATGACTTCCCACAGATTCAAATATCTTCTGGAATTCATGCTCTGCTGTAGGGATCTGCTCCTGGATCTTCATTGTCAGGTCATTAAGTCCTGCTATGCTTCCAAGACTCTCCACTGACCATTTGCTGATGGTTGCATAGGAAATATATTCACCGGCTCCTTTCAGCTCAAAGAGGATCCCTGAGAACAGAAGCTGTACGATCAGTACGAAGGGTGCCAGTGTCATGGCCTTATCGCCGCTCTTTACAAGGGATGAGATCACAAAACCAAGTGCCATGGATGCTTCAATGGTGATCCACATGGTGATAAATGTCTCCATAAACGGATTGGAAAACAGGATTCCTTCTTCTGCCGAACCTACAGTCAGTGTGAAGATTCCTGTGATCAGAAGTGCCTGGATCATTCCAAGAAGCGTCTGAACCGCAAACTTGGAGAGCACATACCAGGGAAGCTTCAGATCACCCATGTATTCACGCTTAAGGATAGCACGCTCTTTACAGATCTCCTGGATGGAGTTAAATAATCCGATCCAGATAGCCGCACAGCTTAAGGAAAACAGGATGGACTTGGTATCCTCATAAATATCAAACACCTTATCATTGGCAACTACAGCCAGCAGAAGTGCGATCAGCACAGGCTGCAGAAACAATATCCCCAGCCTTGGAAGGTCATTTTTGAGAAGTTCCATATACCGAAGGGAGAGAATCGGGAACTGTCTGATCTGGATTCCTTTTTTTCTCTTTTTCAGATCCTGTTTCTTATTGTCCTGTTCAAAATGTACATCTTCCTGAAGGCTCTTATATTTCTGTGACCAGGTCTGGGGATCCTCGGAGATCATATTGTAAATATCTACCAGATTCTCAGTATCGAAGAATTTCTTTGCTTCTTCTGTAGTTCCGCAGAAACAAAGTCTTCCGCCCTGCCCCATAAAGATAACCTTGTCGCACAGCTCCAGACTCTGTGTGGTATGTGTAACCATGACAATGGTCTTGCCCTGTGTTTTGGACAGCTTGTTCAGGGTGATCATCAGCTTCTGCTCTGTTCCCGGGTCAAGTCCTGATGTAGGCTCATCAAGGAAAAATACACTTGGGTCTGCAAGAAGCTCTACTGCAATACTTGCACGCTTCTTCTGGCCTCCGGAAAGTTTACGGATCAGTGTATTCTGATGCTCGGAAAGCTCTACCATGTTAAGGACCTGATCTATGCGCTTCTCCTTCTCTGCTTTGGATGTATCGGACGGCATCTTCAGGTTGGCTGTATAGTGGAGCATCCTGCGAAGTGTAAGGTTCTCAAAGATAATATCCTCCTGCGGGACATAACCGATGATACTTTTCCACTCATTGAAATGTACCCTCAGATCCACACCATTGTACATGATGCTTCCCTGAACCTTCTTGTCAAAACCGCTGATGGCATTCATAAGAGTGGTCTTACCTGCTCCGGAACCACCTATGATAGCCACGAAATCATTACTCTCAATGTGGCAGTTTACATCATTGAGGATACGCTTGCGGTTCTTGCCAACATATTTGTTTACCCCTTTGATATCAATATGGGTACCCTGGCGGGCAGTCTTGTAAAATACCATTCCGTCTGTGTACAGCAAGGTACTGTTGAGGATGGTGATTACATCCTTCTCCTTTAACAGGGCACTTCTGTTTAAAGATCTTCCGTTAAGAAGGATTCCGTTGGAGCTGTTATTGTCAACCAGCATCATGCCTTCCGGAGTTTTGCGGATATATGCATGAACCCTGGATACACACGGATGCGGAAGAACTACGTCATTCTCAGTTCCACGTCCGATGCTGATCTGTTTGGAAAGAATAGGAGCTTTTCTCCATACTCCGTCTCCGGAATGATTGATGTAGAGCATGACCACTGATGTCTCCGGTGTGCTCTCCTTTGGCTGGATCCTCAGGATATTTCCGTTAAAGATCTCCACATATGTGGAATTTCCCCGAAAAAACCTTCTGGTTCCCATAGTTTCCACGATGGTACCGTTGGTACTTCCAACATCTGCAAAAAGTACACGGTTTCCGACAATTTTAAGCTTGCCGTGTACATGGGATACGATATTAGAATTGATGACAATATCACACTGGCCCGGATTTGATCCGAAGTACAGTCTGTCCTTCTGGAATCTGTCCAGACTTATTTCCTGGATCTTACCGTTATTGTCGATAATGACAAGATACTTTCCGCTGGCCTGAGGCTGCGGAATCCCTTTTTGGGTAAATTCTGTTGCCCTTTCCATACATGCTTCTCCTAAAATATGTATTTTATATTCACTGTCCACTATAACAGTTTACAGTTTCACATTTGTCCCGGAGATCAGCTTAAAGCTATGATCCTTCCGGTATTTCCCAGATGAAGCTCACTGGCTCTGGGAATTTCTGTCATTTTGCCCTTTTCCAGAGGCCTCCATGAACTCTCCCCTGCGGAAACATAAACATTCTGCCTGGATACATCCACGATCCTGTACATGTTATCTCCACTGTCATAGTGCAGCATACACCACACCGGCTCGGAATTTGGATCTTTTACGATCACTGAGCACCTTCTTGTATCACTGCCTATAAGGATATCCTCTCCTGATGAAAGGTCGATCTCCATGTTCATAAGATCACCAAATTTACAGCACAAGGAAGGTTTTATAAAAAAAGCCTTTTGATCTTTATTCTCAGTTTCTTCTGTCCCCGTTCCCGGTACAGATGTTACCCTCTTTCCCCCTGTAATGCAGAGAATCAGGCTCACCACTGCCACCACAAACACTGCGATAAACAATCCGAAGCAGACCCAGAATCCTGTATCCAGGCTGGACATCAGCCATTCCTTCATAACAGCTTCCACATCAATACCGGTATCCATTCCAAGATCCGTCCCGGTATATTCTTCAATAAATTTACCGATGCCTTTTATTCCCTCCACGATCTTGCCGGTAGTTCCTGTCTCCATATATCTGTCCACAGCCGCCGCCACATTATGAGGCGTGATCCACAGCGGATGCATCAGGAGAAAAATGCTGCCTCCCAGAGATGCCACGGCTGATACTGCCCAGCTCCATATTTTCCCGATCCAGGAAAATATCACTGCTGCAAGAAGAAGCACAAACGGAATGATAAAAAGAAGTGCCAGTTTATGAAGACCTGCACCCACATCCTGGTTGATGTCCTGCATGGTCTCATTCATATGCAGTCCCCAGTAGAACAGATCCTGGCCTGTGAGTGAGATATTCCTGTCAATTCCCGCCCACGACAGAATTGTTTCCATGGTGGAGCTTCCACCGGAAACATCTATGGTCAGATAGTTCATAAACGTAGTGACTGCAATACAGATACCCAGAAATGTAGCAAGGATCGCCCCTGCTTTTTTTAAGATCTTTTCCATACCCTTTTCCCTGTCCTGTTTTATTTTTTCGCACCGGAGCATCTTTGAAAAGACTTTCTGCAGCATATATGTCACAATGATTTTTCAAACAGGCTCCCAACTGCGAATGACTTTTATATGTCAGATTATATCACCTGCATGTAATTAATACCAGTATTGCAGACTTTTATGTCATCAATAATTCCCTATCTGTGAGGTGTATTCATCGATCCGTTCCAGAAGCTCCTGGTTGGAATAATCCGTCTCCCTGCAGACATGGGCGCACAGCATCTCTGCCGCAAACATTCCTGCCACATAGGAATTATAAAACTCACTGCTGTCTCCCCGGGCAGTCAGGACCACATCCGCAAATTTTGCAGCTTCACAGGTGGATTTGTCCGTGAGAAGGATGATAGACGCTCCCTGTCTGTGGATCATCTCCGCAGCCAGATACATAAGCCTGGAATATCTTGAGTAAGTGATGATCACCGCACAGTCACCTTCTGTCAGATCACTGGCAAAATCAAACATGTTCTGCCCGTGGCTCCCGTAAATATATACGTGGGCAAGTATCTGCCTCAGTATGGTATTGAGAAATTCTCCCACACAGGTAGAACCTCTTGAAGAAAAAATATACTTCATATTGCTCTCCTTGAGGATCTTACATGCTTTCTTATACTGTTCCTCTGAATTGGCAGCCAGTGTACTCTGGATATTATTCATCACATATGCGCTGACCGTGTCCTTCACTGTGGCCTTGTTCTTTTTTTTCTTAATGGCCTCGATCCGCTCGGAAGGGATCAGTATCCCTGTATTGGCCTCCCTGGACTGCTGCTCGTAGATATCTCTTAAAAAGCCCTGAAAATCCGGATACCCGGTAAACCCCAGTGTTTTGGTCAGCCTGATCACGGATGAATAGCTTACATTTAAAGCTGCTGCCAGTTCTGTGGAAGTCATAAAACAACATTTCTGAATATTTTCAAGCACATAATCTGCCACCTCTTTTTCTTTTGGTGTCAGTTGCGCCGAGATGATCAGATCCTGTAACCGATTCTCCATAAAACACCCCTTTTCTTAATATTTACATTATAAAAATATTTTACCATATTACAGTAAAGCTCACCAAAAAATATAATTATTTTTGTTTATTATTTTTCGAATAAATATATTTACTTTTATAAGAGGTAATGATATACTCTGCTCATCAGTTGAACACACAAGTTCATAAATATCGTTAAAAAAATATTTTTTTTCAAAAAGGAGTGGCAATCATGGCAGAAAAGAAGTATAATCCTTATGACAACATGCTGTCAGTTCTGAAACAGTCCGCTGAAGCACTTGGACTCAGTTACGAAGACTATGCAACACTTTGCTATCCGGAGCGCGAGCTTAAGGTTTCCATCCCCATCCGTATGGATGATGGTTCCATCAAGGTTTTTGAGGGATACCGTGTTCAGCACTCCAGCGCACGCGGCCCGTGCAAGGGCGGCATCCGTTACCACCAGAATTCCGACATGGACGAGGTTAAGGCCCTTGCAGCCTGGATGTCCTTTAAATGTGCAGTTGTCAATATTCCTTACGGCGGTGCCAAAGGTGGAATCAAGGTAGATCCCTCCAAGCTTTCCAGGGCTGAGCTGATCCGTCTTACACGCCGTTATACCACAAGGATCCTTCCTATCATCGGACCGGATAAAGATATCCCGGCTCCGGATGTGAACACCAACGGAGAGGTTATGGCATGGATCATGGATACTTACAGTATGTTCCAGGGCCACACGGTTCCAGGTGTTGTTACAGGTAAGCCGGTTGAGATCGGCGGTTCCGTAGGACGTGTGGAGGCCACCGGACGAGGTGTTACCATCATCGCGTACCAGTGTATGGAAAAGAATCATATGGATAAGGGTACAGCTTCCATCGCTGTTCAGGGTATGGGAAATGTAGGCGGAACTGCCGCTGAGATCTTCTATAATGACGGTGAAAGGGTTGTTGCTGTCAGTGACTATACAGGCGGTGTTTACTGTGAGGATGGCCTTGACATTCCTGACATCCGTAAATTCATCCGCGAAGGCAACACTCTCGACAAATACGAAAATGACAAAGTAACTCATATTACCAACGATGAACTGATCACATGCAAATGTGATGTCCTGATCCCGGCTGCTCTTGAGAATCAGATCACAGAGGACAATGCCGGACGTATCCAGGCAAAACTGATCATCGAAGCTGCCAACGGACCTACTTCCGTAGAAGCTGACGAGATCCTTAATTCCAGAAACATCATCGTATGCCCGGACATCCTGTCCAACGCAGGCGGTGTTGTTGTATCCTACTTCGAGTGGGTACAGAATATACAGAATCTTACCTGGGACCTTGATGAAGTCAACAAAGCACTTCAGAAGATCATGCTGACTGCATTTAATGAGGTATATGCGCTCAGCCAGGAAAAGAACGTTACACTTCGCATGGCTGCATACATGGTAGCCATCAAGCGTATCACCACAGCAGGCAAACTTCGCGGCGGCCCGATTTCCATGGGCTGATCGCCTAAGCAAAAAACGCGAAGTCCTCGTATACAAATTTTAATCCAATTTTAATCCGCAGAAGGGCAGCCGTATCAGATCGATACCGCTGCCCTTTCTGTCTGTATATTCAGTTCATAAATTCCCGTATGATCTCACGCATGATCTCTTCTTCCTCAGGCGTGAGCATTTTGCTGAAATGGCTTCCTGTAGCCGCAGTCTGGCGGATACTCTCTGTGATCCGGTCCACGATCTCCTCCCGGAGCACCGGATCTGTCTTCTCGGCTGCCGGAACCTCTTCCACCCAGGTACGCATCTGTTCCACATAATCTGCCAGTGTAGCCATCACCAGTTCTTCCTTGTAGGAAAAATCCAGTCCCTGTCTCAATACCATGAGAAAAACAGGTACTGCCGCCCCTATGTACAGATAACCGATAGAAAGTCCCTCCCTCATATCCAGCCATGTATTAAGAAAAATGGCCAGTCCCAGAAGCAGGAAGCTTATCATGGACGGATACCACACAAAGCGGTTCATCCTGTGGAGGAGCCTGTCCCTGGATTTCCAGAGATTCAGCCATTTCTCCTTGAGATTGTGTAATTTCTCTGTATTTCGGATAATTCTTCTGTAGGTAAGGTTTGTTGCCAGCATCCCCAGCATGCCCATACAGCCAACTGCTGCCATGGCATAGAGGGGAATCCTGAGACTCATGATCGTTTCCAGCATAATACCCTCCCTTTGCAGCCTTCTTCTGCTGCTACAGATACAGTATACCCCTCCTCAGGGGCATCTGGAAACAATTTTCGTTCGTCAAATTCCTACATCTCCTGCAGTGCTTTTACCACCTTTTCAAATTTCATAAAATGAGAGGCTTTTACAAGGATGGTATCTCCCTCTTTCACATAGGAGGAAAGATTCTCAAGAAGAGTGGCAGGCTCCGGTACAGTGATCACAGTAAGCTCCGGATTTGTCTCTTTTGCTTTTTCTCCAATATGTGCTGCAAGCGTTCCCACACAGATACATGCATCGATCCGGCACTGTCCGGCATGGACACCTACACCTTCGTGAAGTGCCACTTCATCCTCGCCAAGTTCTCCCATATCTCCAAGAATGGCAACCTTACGGCCAAGTCCGTCCTGAAGTACATCCAGAGATGCCTTCATGGACATGGGATTTGCATTGTAACAGTCATCTACGATCATAAATTTGTCTGTCTCGATCATATTGAATCTGCCGCTTACAGGCTCCAGGCTTTCGATTCCCCGGCGGATCTGTTCGCTGGTCAGTCCGTAGATACGTCCGATCGCCGCCGCAGCAAGAGCATTATACACCATGTGGCGGCCTGGCATCGGAATGTCTGCATGGAATCTTTCTTCTGTTCCGTCTGTGTTTTTCATGATGATATCGCAGCTCATGCCCTTCAGGCCACGGCTTTCCACATTTTCGCAGGTAACGGCACAGTTTTCCCCCATTCCGAAAAATACCGGGTGGATACCTTTATATTCCTCCACTGTGGAGAGCTTGTCATCATCTCCGTTAAGGACAATATGATCTTTTACAAACCGGAATATCTCTGTTTTTGCTCTCAGGACTCCGTCCCTGTCTCTCAGGTTTTCCAGGTGGCAGGTTCCGATGTTTGTGATCACACAGGTATCCGGTTTTGCGATCTGTGCAAGGCGTGTCATCTCACCGAAATCGCTGATTCCCATTTCCAGGACAGCTATCTCGTCCTCGTCCCTGAGACGGAAAACAGTCAGGGGAAGTCCAAGCTCATTGTTAAAATTCCCCTGCGTCTTCAGTGTGCGGTATTTCTGTGCCAGCACAGAAGCGATCACCTCTTTTGTGCTGGTTTTTCCAACACTTCCCGTAATTCCCACAACCGGGATCTGAAGCTGCTCCAGATAAAACTCCGCAATGTCCTTCACTGCCTGGAGGGAAGATTCAACCTGAATATATGGATATGCTGCGTCCTCAAGTGTTTTTTCTGACAGAGTGGCAAGTGCCCCCGCTTCCATTACCTGTGGGATAAAACGGTGTGCGTCTACTCTCTCTCCCACAACAGGGACAAAAAGGCCTCCCACTTCAACTTTGCGGCTGTCTGTTGTAATGGATGTTACTTCTGTCTGAAGCTTATCTGCAGAACCGTGGTAAACACCGTTACATACTCTTGTGATATTTTCCAGTGTAAGATTTTTCATAGATTTCACGACCTTCCGTCTCTGTTATTCATACTTTTTCATGGAGATCCGGATCAGTGTCTCGCAAAGCTCCGGATAATCGATTCCCAGAACTTTTGCCTCCTGTGGGATCAGGCTGGTAGGTGTCATTCCCGGAAGTGTGTTTGCCTCAAGACAGTACATATCTCCGTTTTCTTTCATCATGAAGTCAAGACGTCCGTAGCCTTCAAGTCCCAGTGCTTTGGCACCTGCCTCAGCATAGTGCTGCATCTTCTCTGTAAGCTCCGGGGAAAGCTCTGCAGGGCAGGTCTCCACTGTTGACCCTGCCTGATATTTGTTCTTGTAATCGTAGAATCCCTGGATCGGTGCGATCTCGATGATCGGGTATGCCTTCCCGTCAACAACAGCCACAGAAAACTCACGGCCTTTGATGTATTCCTCCACAACCACTTCGTCTTCATAGCCGTAAGCTCCGTCAATGGCATCCTCATATTCTTTCTGGTCATGGGCAATATATACCCCTACACTGGAACCACCGCAGCAGGTCTTTACAACTACCGGAAACTCCATGCCAAGGTCTCTCACATTCTTCGTGCAATTTGCTTTTTTCATGGTGATTCCCTTTGGTGTGGGAACTCCGTCCATAAGAAATACTTTTTTGGTAAGTCCCTTATCCATGGCAAGGGCACTGCTTAAATATCCGGTTCCTGTATAGCGGATACCCATAAGGTCAAAGGTTGCCTGAACCTTTCCGTCTTCACCATTGGAGCCGTGAAGTCCCATGAATACAATGTCTGCTGCCTGGCACAGCTCCAGAACATTCGGTCCGAAAAAGCAGCGTCTTGTACGCTTCAGTTCCTCAATCTCGTCATCAAAGCTTCTCATATACTCAGCCGCTGAATCTACCTCGTAATCTTTGTCTCCAAAAGGCTCATCCCAGTCTACAGGCTCCAGTCCGCAGAAAATATCAACCAGAATGGCTTCATGACCTTTCTGGCGAAGTGCTTTGCATACACCGGTTCCTGTTACAATTGAAATTTCTCTTTCTGTACTGGTTCCGCCAGCTAAAACTACTATTTTCATTTCTCTATATCTCCTTAATCATAATTGCCTGATTCGGGTCAAGCGGATATTCGCAATCAGCTTCGCTACTTGCTCATAACCAAATAACTGCTCCGCAGTTTATCAGGAAGAGCTTGCACTCCTCCTGATACAAGCAAGTCCCCACCCACTGCTTATTGCTTTTCGCAATTGAAGCAGGGGACTTACTTGATTTGGTTAACTTCTACTGATACACTACGATGGGTGTTCCCACCTCGATATTATTGTAAATAGTCTGCGCATTTGTGTAAGGTGTATTCACGCAGCCATGGGATCCGCTGGTAAGATAAATAGCGCCGCCATACTGGGATCTCCAGCTTGCGTCATGGATTCCGATACCACCGTTAAAGGGCATCCAGAAGGTTACCGGTGATGCGTATCCCGGGCCTCGAAGCACTGCAGGGGAGGTTTTGGACTTCAGTGAATAACAGCCTCCCGGAGTGCTGTAGCCCTTGCTCACACAGCCTGTAACTACCGGTGTATCCACAAGAAGCAGTCCGTCTTTGTAAAATACCATTCTCTGGCTGGTAATGTCGATCTCCACGTATGTATTGCCGATATCATTTGTATCACGGCATTTTCCCTCAGTTGTATAGGCAGGCGTCCGCACCTCTGTGGTTCCTGCAAGAATAGCATTGTAAAGGGATTCAGTCTCTGTCTCAGCATCAATGGTCCAGCCATAATCACCGCCTGTGATAGTCTTTTCCCTTCCGTCATAGGTGATAAATGTCCGGTTGGTTCCCACTGTGTTATATTTGGAACAAAGTTCATTCACATAAGCAGACACCTGATTTCTGTCAATAGTGTAATTCCCCTTCTCATCCTGTATGAGCCATCCTTTAAGAACACTCCGATCGATCTGCTCGGAACGGTCCGAAAAATCATAGGTGATCACTGCACTGGTGATGGTGTTCAGTTCCTCGCACTGTTTCACAAGTGCTTCATCGTCTCTATATACAGAAGGCTTTTTGTAACAGCCTTTTTTGTCCAGATTTACTGTTTTGGCTCCATTGGATACTGCCTTACGGATCGTCTTTATTGTCCTGTTCAGATCCAGGGTTGTTCCCTCTTTCTCCGGTACGATCCTGTATGTCTCGCCTTCCTCATCAATATATGCATCTTCCGGCTTTTTGGAATTTTTTTTCTGCATACATTTCAGATTCTTCACAGTTTTTCTCAGAGTTTCAACATTATCATAATCAGTATCTTTTGCCAGCCTGTAATTTTTTTTCTGATTGAAGGCAAGGAACCATTTATAACGGTCCTGCTTCTGTATCAGTTTCTTCGCCCCGCCATCCGGAACATATACCAGTCCGGCTTCTTTTGCAGTGATGCTCTCTTTTCCGTTGTTTCTGGTCTCTACTGCGAGAACATAAGCTGCCACCTCATCAGAAAGAAGCTTCTCTGCTTCTTTCGCAGTCATATAGGAACAATTATAACCGTTTACCTTAGAGCCCGGCAAAAAGTGGTCTGTAAAATAGTGAACGCCATATCCATAGGCTGCGCCTGTCATTATAACCAGAATAATGATCAGCGCGATCACCAGTTTTTTCCACAGGCTCATCTTTGTCTTTTCCATATTTTCCCCTGTTTATTACCTTCTCTGTTATTCCTGTATATTTATGACTGCCCGGCATCCCGGAAGCGCCTCCTTCTGTGCGGAAAACGCCCCGGAACACCGGGCAGTGGGTCAGATCATCTGTTTATCTGATATCTTATTTATTTCTCCAGAAGCTTCTCAACGCTTACAAGTTTTACACAGAGGACAAATACCTCTGCTGCCCTGCCAAGCTCCTCAAGGCTTGGGAAGCTTGGTGCAATACGGATATTGCTGTCTTTCGGATCCTTTCCATATGGATAGGTCGCTCCGGCACCTGTCATGACAACGCCGGCCTCTTTGGCTTTGGAAACGATAGCCTTTGCACAGCCTTCCATGGAATCAAAGGAAATGAAATATCCGCCGTGTGGCTTCGTCCACTCACCGATTCCAAGTCCGCCAAGCTCTTTGTCCAGTGTTTCAAGAACAAGCTCAAATTTCGGACGAAGAATGTCAGCATGTTTTCTCATGTGTGCATGAAGTCCGTTAATATCCTTGAAGAAGCGAACGTGACGGAGCTGGTTCAGCTTGTCATGTCCGATAGTCTGTACTGTCATATATTTGCGGAAGTCATCCAGATTGGCCTTGGATGCAGCTACTGCGGCAATACCGGAACCCGGGAAACTAACCTTTGAGGTAGAAGTAAATTTGTATACGATGTCCGGGTTTCCGGCTTTTTTACATTCATCAAGGATCTCAAGAAGGAAATCCTGGTTATCATCATAGAGATGATGGATGCTGTAAGCGTTATCCCAGTAAATACGGAAATCCGGTGCTGCAGGCTTCAGGTTTGCAAAACGTTTGACAGTTGCCTCTGAATAGGTATATCCCTGTGGGTTGGAGTATTTCGGCACACACCAGATTCCCTTGACAGCAGGATCCTCATTTACATATTTCTCAACAAGATCCATATCCGGGCCTTCCGGTGACATAGGGATATTGATCATCTCAATGCCAAAGAACTCTGTGATCTTGAAGTGACGGTCATATCCTGGTACAGGGCAGAGGAACTTCACCTTGTCAAGCTTGCACCATGGTGTATTTCCCATAACTCCGTGGGAGTAGGAACGTGCAATGGTATCGAACATAACGTTCAGGCTGGAATTACCATAGATAATGATGTTCTCAGGCTCAACCTCTGACATCTCTCCCAGAAGTCTCTTGGCTTCCGGAATTCCATCAATGACTCCGTAGTTACGGCAGTCCACACCGGTCTCACATTTCAGGTCTGTATCGCCCGCAAGTACTTCCATCATTTTCATGGAAAGGTCAAGCTGGTCCGGGGCCGGTTTACCACGGGACATATCCAGTGCCAGACCCTGAGCTTTTACCTCGTCAAACTCACGGTCGAGTTCTCTCTTTAAATCCAGTAACTCTTCCCTGCTCATCTCACAATATTTTTTCATAAATTACTTCTCCTCTTTTTGCATGCAGTTGTAAAACTCTGTGGTTGCTGTGTTTTCCCTCCGTTCCCTGCCACTGTGGTACCGGATGAAAAATCTCTGCGTACATTTTAGTATGGAAAAGCGCAGTTGTCAAATCTTTCGTGGAAAATCCTGTACTTCTCTTGCATGACCCTGATTTTTCCTCTATACTGATAAAAAATGACGCAGGATCATGTAACCGGATATTTTGGATCCGCTCTGCTGCCTGCTTAATAACCAGATAACTGCCTGACAGTTTATCAGGGTATTCACCTGATCTGGTTAAAATCTGATATGAAAGAGGTTGTAACATCATGTGGATTGCAGATGGTTGGAAAGAATATGAAGTAATTGACACATCCCGGGGTGAAAAGCTGGAGCGTTGGGGAGATTATCTCCTGGTCCGTCCCGACCCGCAGGTTATCTGGGATACCCCACGTAAGAACCGTGGCTGGAAGCATATGAACGGACATTACCACAGAAGCAGCCGTGGCGGCGGCGAATGGGAATTCTTTGATCTGCCTCATCAGTGGGAGATCCATTATAAAGAACTTACCTTTAATCTGAAGCCTTTCAGCTTCAAGCATACCGGTCTTTTTCCGGAGCAGGCTGTTAACTGGGACTGGTTCGGGGAAAAGATCCGCAATGCAGGCCGTCCTGTCAAGGTGCTGAACCTTTTTGCCTACACTGGCGGTGCTACTCTGGCTGCTGCGGCTGCCGGAGCAAGTGTTACCCATGTGGACGCTTCCAAGGGTATGGTCAACTGGGCAAAAGAGAATGCTGCTGCTTCCGGACTTTCCGGTGCACCTATCCGCTGGCTTGTGGATGACTGCGTAAAATTCGTGGAGCGTGAGATCCGCAGAGGAAATCATTACGATGCCATTATTATGGATCCGCCTTCCTATGGAAGAGGTCCAAAGGGTGAGATCTGGAAGATTGAAGATGCGATCCATCCGCTTATTAAACTGTGTACTAAGATTCTCAGTGATGATCCTCTGTTTTTCCTGGTAAATTCCTATACTACAGGACTGGCACCGGCTGTGCTGACTTATATGCTGGCAACAGAGCTGAAGCCCTGGAAGGGGGAAGTAGATTCTCAGGAGATCGGACTGCCGGTGAAGGATACCGGGCTTGTGCTGCCTTGCGGGGCTTCCGGAAGGTGGACTTCTCTTTAACTGTCAGAGGGACAGGCACTGGCGTGCGGCGTAGGTTTGCGAGGGGAGAAAGCGTTCGGAGTTACGAGGCCCACTTTTCTCCCCTCGCGCTCCCCTCTTTCCGGGCACGTTTTGTCTGACGGTAATTAAATAAATGCGGACGGCGGGTGCGGGCTTTGCCCTGCGCCTGTAAATCCGGATTATTTTCTGCAGAGGACATTATCAAAATCGATCAAAAAGCTGGAACTGTGAGGGGTTCCAGCTTTTTGGTAAGCAGTTGCAATTGCATTTTTTTGTTTAAATATTGTTTCAGCGAGAGCAGCACCTTTACATGAAATTTTGAAGGCTTAATATATCCACCTCGAGGCTGCTTTATTTCTGATATTCTCTTTGTAACAGAACTCATATAACATCTCTTCTTTCCCATATATTTTACAAAGTATGATATAATGTTTCTACTGCCCAATAGTAACTGTAACAGCATTTTTCATATACTTCCGGATGGTTTTGCGGAAGGTGGTTCTGCTGACTTTTCTTCCGTTGATGGAGTAGCCGCTCTGGAATTTGCCGTTGTAAACTTCACCATTGACCAGGCGGGTGGCTCTGGTGCCGTTGATCTTGTAGAGGTAGTAGGTCTGGCCGCCTGTGTTGGCGTTACAGATCATAGCTGTGTGGCTGGTTCTGGAATAGTAAATCGGCATACGGTAGCCTTTGCCGTACATGATGGAGCCAAGACGAACGATTCTTCTGGTTTTGGTATTGTAAGTGTAGATTTCATTTGCAGTTTTGGAACGGTCATTGATAAGCAGTTCCGGGACACCATTTTTGTCAATGTCCACAATCTTGTAATAGCCGGATTTTCCACGCATATAGCTGTAATAAGCATTGGTAGCAGCACTGTATTTGGAAGAAGCTGCTGAAGCAGGAACAGCTATTCCCAGACACAAAACTGCGGTTAACAGGATACAAAGTAATTTTCTGAGTTTCTTTTTCATGATAGAACATCCTTTCTTAAATAGATTATATAAAGATCAGGTACTCCGCATCTGGGGGTACATTTACAACTGTTTTAATAATTTCTGTAATTCTGAGCCGGATACTGACTGCGCTGATACTGTCTGTTAACCTGGAAAGACTGAATATTCATTCCTCTGAAAGTCATGATCCCAACATCACCAGGCATCATAAAAATCCTCCCGGGATTAAGATTCTTAAACTGTTTTCTGGAACCATTTTCAAATTCAACAAGATACCACTCACAGTTCCCCTGACGTGTTTTGCCAAGAACCCTGACTGTACGCATAACCGGCTGTACAGAATTATTACCATTGTCACCGTTAACATGCCTGGAAATCAGATAAACAATAAGTCCGATCATAGCCCCAAGCCAAGCCACAAAAATCAGCCCCCAGAATACATGCCAGAAAGTAGATGAAAAAATATCCCAGTAAAAATAAGACATACCCAATTCCTCCTTAAATCTTAAATTCATTTATCTTATGCCATTACTATAAACCCATCATTCTGCAAATTTGTTCCCAAAATAAGAAAATAAATTTAAAAAATAAATCATTAGGAACCCATTGCGTAAAATCCCCCCTGTCCCGCAAAAAATTCAATAACCCAAAAGCTGTGAATCAAACCTCAAGTCCTCCACCTCCCGCCCCCACAACAGCAGCACTCTTTATAAAAAGCGGGGCCAGAGGGGAGGAGCGCGAGGAGGGGAAACGGCCTTCCGCAACTATGAGTGCCTCCCCTCCTCGCAATTTCCCCATTTTTTAAAGTCACATTTTTCCCAAAAAAAGAGACCATCAGCCCAACGACCAACAGTCTCTCAAAAAGAAATTTTATTTATTACTCTTCTTTATTCTTCACCTTCTCAAGCAGCTCCTCTGCTCTCTCCAGTTCAGTTTTTTCATCTTTCGGAAGCACAATATTCAGAATGATCGCGAACACTGCTGCCGGAACAATACCAGATCCTCCGAAGATCAGGCTGATTGCCTGTGGCAGATGTACCAGGATCGCTGTGTTGGAACCAAGTCCATATCCAAGGCCCAGTGCAACAGACACGATCGTTACATTACGCGGGCTTACCGGCCATTTGGTGATAAGCTGGATACCACTGACAACAATAGAAGAAAACATCATAACAGCCGCACCACCCAGGACACTCTGAGGCATGATAGAGATCAGTGCCGCAAGTTTCGGGAACAGGCCACATGCGATCAGGAAAATTCCGCCGGTTGCAATACAGAAACGGTTAACGACCTTATTCATGGCAACCAGACCAACGTTCTGGCTGAAAGATGTGTTCGGAAGCACACCAAACAGTGCTGCGAAAGATGATCCAAGACCATCACACATAACACCACCGGAAAGCTCTTTATCAGTAGCCTCTCTTCCAAGACCACCCTCTGTGATTCCGGAAATATCACCAACAGTCTCCACTGCAGTTACAATAAACATGATCATGATCGGCACAATAGCACGTGCATCAAATACCCATTTTACAGGCATGATCGCAGGCACTGCGAACCATTTGGCAGTTGCCACTTTGTCCCAGTTCAGAACCCATGCCTTTGTAGCTTCCACAGTAGCTCCTGTGTCATCCACATATGTAAAGGTTGTCGGAAGCACCAGTGCCATGATACTTACCAGAACATATCCCACGATAATTCCAATGAGAATTGATGAAAAGCTTGTAAATCCTTTTGTTCCATGTTTCAGTGCAATAATAACGATCAGAACTACAGCACCTACAAAAAGATTCTCAAGAGAACCATAATCTTTCGCAGAGCTTCCACCACCAAAAGAACTGATGCCAACACCGATCAGTGAAAGTCCGATAGAAAGTACAACAGTACCGGTTACAACAGACGGGAAAAATCTCCTCAATGGTTTCAGGAAACTTCCCAGCACAGTCTCAAAAAGGCCGCCAATAAAACATGCCGCCATAATAGCGCCATATGCCACAACACCATTTCCCATAACACCGGCAACACTCTGACATACACCGATGAATCCGGAGCTTGTTCCCATAACGATCGGAAGCTTACCTCCAACCGGTCCAATGGTAAAGACCTGTACAAGTGTAACAATTCCCGCGATAAGCATTGCATTCTGAAGCAGTGCTACCTGAAGTTCTCCACCTGCTTCAATGCCACATGCTGCCGTAATGATGAGAAGCGGGGTAAGATTACCCACAAACATGGCAAGCACATGCTGAAGTCCCAGGGGGATAGCCACCTTAAGAGGCGGACGTCCGTCCAGCTCATATGGGCTGGCTGCATTTGTTTCTTTTTTTTCCATAATGATCCATCCTTTCTTTCCCTATGTACAGACAAAAAGAGAGCAGCTATATCCATTGCTGAATATAACTGCCCTGCTATCTGTCAGCACACGTATCGTTCTTCTGCAGCAGTTTCGGAAAACACTGCAGATACTCTTATTAGAACCGTTATTTCAGACCTCTGAAAAACGGATTAATTATACATTATCTGACATTCTATATCAAGTCAAAATTAACATGTTGTAGATTTTTTTGCTGCTTTTCTCTCCAGAGTTGCCTCCCACATTGGCTCCGCATCCTTTTTCCAGTGCTCTGCGTATTTATCACATTTTGCACAGAGATGTTCTGCTGTCTCAGGAGACTGAAGGTCTGTGGATTTTGCTCCGGAACGCTCCACCATCTTTCTCAGAAGCTCCGGATTCTCAAGCATCGGACATGGACGGAGCATGTTGTCGTTAAACGGCTGACCTTTGTGGTATTCCATAAAGATCGGACTCTTCAGTGCTTCGAGAAGTGTTTTCTCCCTGATGTTTGCATTGGAAAAGTGGATGAATACACAAGGATCTACATCTCCGTTTGCATTGATATGAAGATAACGACGTCCACCTGCAATACATCCGCCTACAAACTCTGCATCATTCTGGAAGTCCATAGTAAAGATGGATTTTGTTGCACGGAATTTACGAACATTTTCGTACATCTTGATACGCTGCTCAGGTGTAGGAAGAAGATCCGGTGTGGAGTCATTTCCAACAGGCATGAAATGGAAGAACCATGCAAAAAGTGCCCCACATTCAATCAGATGATCAAAGTATTCCTCGCTGCTTACTGCATCCACATTAGCAGAAGTGTAGCATGTAGATACACCAAACGGAAGTCCGTGATTTCTCAGAAGTTCCATTGCATGCATAACTTTCTGATATACACCATCTCCACGACGTCCGTCTGTAGTTGCCTCTGTTCCCTCAAGGCTGATCGCCGGAACAAAGTTCTTTACACGGAGCATTTCCTGACAGAACTCCTCATCAATAAGAGTACCGTTTGTAAAGGAAAGGAACTCACAGTCCGGATGCATCTCGCAGATCCTGATCAGGTCTTTTTTTCTTACAAGAGGCTCACCGCCTGTGTAGATGTACATATAAGTTCCAAGTTCTTTACCCTGTTTTACGATGGAATCAATTGTATCCAGATCCAGATTCAGTTTGTGGCCATACTCTGCTGCCCAACATCCTGTACAGTGAAGATTACATGCACTTGTAGGATCAAGAAGAATTGCCCACGGTACGTTACAGTCATTCTCTGCGGAAACTTTTTCCTGTGTTGCGCTTCCCTTAAGGCTGGCGTTTACGATGAAGTTGCGGAAAAATGTCTGACGTACTCCCGGATCCAGTTTATAAATACGAAGGATCAGGTCATACCAGTTATCTTTCGCCTGAATGGAATGTCTGATGGCATTTCTCTGACTTGCATACCAGTTCTCCGGTGTAACCTTGTCTACCAGATCCATAACTTTCGGAATATTTGTCTCCGGATCTTTCTCCAGATAATCCAGAGCTTTTGTAATTGCTGTTGTGATCGCAACCTGTTTTGCTTTTTCAGTGATACCCATTGTTAAGTTCCTCCTTTGTGTATTACCTTATTTTCAAGCTTTGTTGTTCAGAACCCTGAACTGTCATCTATATATGAAGAGCGTCTTTCTATTACCTTTATGGTATACACACCAACACAAAGGTTCAGAAGACCTTCCAGCAAAATAGAAATTCCTATCAGAACCATCATGGTTTCTGCGGTTTCAAATGGTTTGAGAAATACCAGAAATCCAACCCCTCCTGTGAGAAGAGCCATGATCAGGATCCTCCACCACAGACTTAGCCCGAAGTTCCTGGCATCTATGGACATCTGGATCTTAAACAGTGCATCTGCCAGGATCAGGATCCCGAACACTGCAAAGAGCAGATTTATCAGCACATCTTTTCTTGCTATTATGATTATACCTGTTATCACAAACAGGACTCCAAACGCCAGATCATACTGAAATGCCAGTTTATAAGCATCTCTGGAAAAATATCCGGCTATCTTGATAGCTCCATATACAATAAGCATGATTCCCATTTGTATACATACAAACCTTATAGAGCAATCAGGTTTTACTATAAAAAATATTCCGGCTCCACAGAAAAGTATGGATACAAGCAAATATAGATTTTTTATGATCTTCAACTGCCTTATATCATTCATAAGCTCCCTCCAAAGATTTTCTCTCTCTTCGTTTCTGTATTATATAACGGAAAATTTTGTAAAAAAACAGACAAAATCGGGCCAGTGCCTAAATTTTAGACACTGGCCCGATTTTAACCGGATAACTGATTCACAATTGATCCTCATAACCCGATTTTATATATAAGATTCTTCACTTTTTTTGTCCTCTTTTTGCTTGTACTGCATATGAAGGCTCATTTCATAAATTTTTTCCAGTCTTTTCATATCTTCAAGAACATCATATTCCATATTATTGCGAAGCCAGTCCAGAATGATCCCTACAAAAACACATTTGTAATACCGTTCGATCAGTATCATATCATCCTGTGGAATGTTGATCTCCCCTGCCGCATTGGCTATGTATTCTTTGACCACATATGTCGCTGCACTGTCCACATATCCTGCAAACACATCCCTCTGCACAGAACTGTACAGATGCAGCATGGCCTTCTTATTGCGAAGAAGGGTATTTACAAGAATATCCATACAGTCTCTCACAGACTCCGGTTCATGGTGATTGGCCTCAATGTACTCCAGTTCTTCTCTCACCACTTCCTCAACCGCATCAGGTATATCCCGGAAATGATAGTAAAAGGTGTTTCGGTTGATTCCACATCTCTCCACGATGTCCTTCACTGTGATTTTTGATAACGGCTTCTCGTTCATCAGTTCAATCAGTGTACGCAATATGATTTTTCTAGTAAAACCAGGCATTTCCTCTCCCCCGTAAATCACAACTCTCAGGTCTTAAGACATTATGCCACAAAAATATGGGGGATTCAAGTGGAAATGTGCATATTGGTATTACCAATTATCAAATTTCATAATACCTTCCTCCTGTTCAACTTATGATTACATTTTATTACGCCTGATCTGAAAATTTGTTCCTGATTTCCATTTATCTGATTTAACCTTATTTACTATACTTCCTGCGATTTTTACATATATCCATGATATCAATAGTCCCATAAGGAATACACAGACCGGTTTTGAAATATGATAAAATGTCCTGAGAAAAATCCCCATATTTCTGTTTCTCCGTGAAACAAAAATCACCAGTCTTGAACAAACTGTAGCTGCTATTCCCTGGAATACATAAATATACAGAGAATATTTTCTTCCTATGACAGCAAGAATATTATTTTTTTCCACTTTGATCTGCGGATTATGAGTTGCATAATATACAATCAGAAATGCCAGAACCATATTGCAGATATAATTATTCTTATAATTTATAGACTTATTAACATAGAAAGCCATACATTCTGCAAAAAGCAACATAACAGAGATCACTGATAATATCATAATATTGGGGTTTGTCAGACCTCTGATATTTAATCTGGATATAATAAAACCAAAAGTAAACATAGGTACTGCTGCTACCAGAAAGTTTCTGGTTCCATAATAGGGAAACCCTTCTTTAAAAAAAAGAATACTGTATCTTCCAAATATGTAATAAAATGATATTAAAATAAGAGATAATACCACAAGACACTGATAACCTTTTCTGAAATGTGATGCTATCCAGTATATTACCAGGCAGTATGCATACGCCGGCAAATACCACAAAAAACCGGAAAATAATGGGACGTTAAATATTAACAGTCTTCTTATAGTTTCCATGTTAAGATCAAATTCGATTCTCTTCAGAAAATCTGCTGACCAGATTCCACCAATCCTGTAAAATACATAAATGATCAGACTGAAAACTATATAATATCTGAGCATTTTTACTGCCTGTTTTAGGAACCATTTTCTGGCATTAACCGGATCTTTTTTTACATGCTTTGATGCAAAATATCCTGATATCATAAAAAATATCGGTACTCCACAGCGCCCCAGCATAACCTGAATATAAAAAATCTCTTTGTGAAAACTCTTTGACGGCACATGAAGCATAATAACTCCAAAGCATGAGAGACATTTGATAACATCAATTAAATAATTTCTTTCCGCTTTCATATGTGTCTCCCCTTTCATTACATAGTATTTTTTCTTTATGAATACTATACAGAAACACTCCTGAAAATTTGTTCCACAAAAAAGACAGTGCTTCCAAACTGAAACACTGTCTCTCTGCCATCAGCCCACAATAGTCTGTGAACTGTTTTATTATGCTGTTTTCTGTTTTTTTCCTGATGCTGTTTTCTTTATCCAGGTATATACAAAAGCGGCCAGTACCACAACCATACATCTCATCAGCATCACAAGCACTCCGCCTGAAGTCGAGGGGAATCCAACATGAGCTCCAACAGCAGCTTTTATGAATAACATTGCTTTTCCATCAAGTGCATGGAATATCATAATATACAGTGAATTTTTTCCACACCACATCAAAAAGCTGTTGAGGAATCTTATATTGTTAAGGATCCTGGATAACTGAACGATCCAGTAAGTTCCGCATATTGCTCCCACAATAGAAAATACTCCCTGGTATTCGCAGGCATTCACTCTGATATATCCATATCGTATTGTAAGGAACCATAAGATCAGACTGATAGCCGGCAAACCAACCGAACAGGTTTTGATCCCGGTCTCAAACAGATCTGTCTTCTTTATCAGATGGCCTGCATACATAAATATCATCGCACTCATTGCCGGCTGGATCCCAAATGGAAGCCACACATAGTTACTGAGATGGATTCCTGTAATCGTAACAACCAGCACGATCATCCACATGGGAACATTATACTTCCTGGAAAAGTCGCTGATGCAGTAATACAAAATCTGTGCCATAAACATTGCCAGAAGAAACCACTGCATTCCAATTTTTCCGACTGACATCATACATAAAGACGCCCGCATGTCAGAGGAATTACCATACAGACTTGTCAAAATATAACGTCCAAGTCTTTTCCACGTAAAACCATAATCAATGACCACATATATAAAGCGTATTGTCGCTATGGCTGCATAGGGTATCAGAAGCTGTTTTGCCTTGAGCCTCACCAGTTCCTTATAGGGTCTGTGATTTTCCTTCATACACCACCCTGATAAAACAAAAAACAGCGGCATATGAAAAGAAAATACAAATGGATTGATTATTCCTATATCTATGTACTGAGTTGTATGCCCTATGATCACACACAAAATCGCCAGTCCCTTGGCTATGTCAATATATGTAACTCTTTTGTTTTTCATACCATTCTCCTTTTTTACAAGTTCATCTTGTAGGAATTATACTATCAAATTCTATATTCTACAAGTTTAACTTGTATTCCGGAGATGTATCAGACATTTTTTTCTGAACATACAGAAATATTATCCTGCAAAATCTTTGAAGCATTTAACATTTTTCCACAATTTTCCAGCCATTTACAAGTATAACTTATACAAAATATACTAACACATTCTATAATTCACAACTTGAACTTGTATAATATATAACAAAAGGAAAAGGAGTTTTCATATGAACCGAATCAAACAGCTACGTGAAGAAAAGAAAATTACCCAGATCCGACTTAGTATAGAGCTGGAGGTTTCTCAGGAGACTATCAGTGCATATGAAAAAGAAAAGTATTATCCCAGTGCAAAATCTCTTATGAAGCTTCGTGAGATTTTCGGGGTTTCTATTGATTATATTATGGGACTTTCAGATACCAGATATGATCCGCTTACAACTGCTGATCTCAGTGAAACTGAGGTGCATATTGTAAATCTTTACAGAAAAATAGATAATTCCGACAAAGAACGTGCCCTTGCTTATCTGGAAGGCTACGTTTCTGCGCTGAACGAAGAAAAAACAGGCTGATCACTCAACCTGTTTTTTCTTTTCTTTATGTTCCTTCGGAAATACCACCTGTATCTCCGTTCCTGTTCCGGTCTTACTGTTCAGCTTCAGTTCACCGCCCAGGAAAATGACACCGTGTTTTACAATGGAAAGTCCCAGGCCTGTGCCGCCAATCTCTTTGGAATGGCTTTTGTCTACTCTGTAAAAACGCTCAAAAATACGTTCCTGGTCTTCTTCCGGGATCCCGATACCGGTGTCTTTCACAGTAACGGAAACTGTATCTTCCTGGTTTTTCAGATAAACAGCCACCTCGCCGTCTTTTTTGTTGTACTTGATGGCATTGTCACAGAGATTGTAAAGAACTTCTTCCATAATGGGCGGTACAGTTTCAAGGGATATGCTTCCACCTTCCATGTAGAGATGTACCTGCTGTTTTTCCGCCGCATCATGAAGGGTGCCAAAAATATCATGGACCAGAGAATACAGATCAAGTTTTTCCCATCTGTAAGGTATCTCTCCTTCATCAAGCTGGGAAATCTTGATCACATCCCCCACAAGGTGGATAAGTCTCTGTGCCTCTTTATAGATACGACCTGCAAAAGCTTTTATATCCTCCTCCTGCACAAAACCGTCCTGCATGATCTCTGCAAAGCCAGAAATGGAGGTAAGAGGTGTCTTAAGCTCATGGGACACATTTGCAGAAAATTCTCTTCTTAACTGTTCCCTTTCCACCTTTTCTGTTACATCCACAAGAAGGATTACTGCACCCTCTGTCTTGTTTTTATGCACTACCGGATTGGCGATCACCTGAACCTCACATCCTCCAAGCGGAAGGATCCGGTTCTCATGATTTCCTGTAAGAACACTTTCCACAACAGAACGAAATCCCTCAGAACGGTTCAGGGCATAAATACTTTCCCCTGTTTTCAGCCCCTTTGTTTTGAGAAGCCGTTCCACGCTGGAATTTACAGAAAGGATCATCGTGTACCGGTCAATGACCAGCAATCCCTCCTGCATGTTTTCCGTAATAATTGAAAACTCTTTTTGCTGCCTTCTGGCACTTTCAAGCTGTGCACTGATCTGCCGGTTCTGCCTGTAAATACGGCTCAGAAGTGGTTCTACCTCTGTGTAGATCTGATTTTCTTCCGGATGCTCCAGATCCAGATTGTTCAAAGGTTCCACCACTTTTCCGGAAAGTCTGGAAGAAAACACCAGTGACAAAATGATCATCAGTACAAATACACCCAACAATGACCTGATAAGCCTGGACACAAGTGTTGCAACAGAGGACTGTGTTGCAGAAACCCGGATCACTGATCCGTCTGCAAGCTTCTTTGCATAGTAGATGTTTTTTTCTGACAGGGTAGAAGAAACTCTCACAGCCTCTCCCTCTCCGGTGACTTCTGCCTCCCGGATCTCCTTACGCTGGCTGTGATTATCCATCTTTTCCACATCCGCTTCACTGTCATAGATGACAGTTCCGTCTTTATCTACATATGTGATCCTGTCTCCCACATTGCCAACATTTTTCAGATAGTCAGTTCCCTGCGCCAGAACTCCGGACTCTATATAGGAGACTTCTTTTCTGAGCTGGTCTGTCAGTTGATCTTCAAAATGGTGATATAAGATCCCTATAACCAGAGCAAGTCCCACTGCTGTGATCACCAGTGAGACCATCATCATATATTTAAATATTTTTCTGCTCAAGACTCTCTCATTTCTGCGTATTTCCGCTGTTACGATGTTCACCGGTGATGGAGTATTCCACCCACTCGGCAATGTTCACCGCATGATCACCGATACGCTCAAAATATTTTGCTGCCATCAGAAGATCCAGACCACTTCCGGCATCCGGTTTTCCATCATTGATATACTCAGCCAGCTTTTCCTTGATCTCATTAAATGCATCGTCTACCTTGTCATCATCCTCGATCACCTGGCGGCAAAGTTTAAGATCACCTTTCACAAAGGCATCGATACTTTCTGTGACCATGCGCACAGTATCTTCTGCCATTGTGCGGATATCGATGGAATCCTGGGGAAAGCTCTTCGGATCCAGGTGTCTGGAAAGATCTGCTATATCTGCAGCCTGATCACCGATACGTTCCATATCTGAGATCATTTTCAGTGCTGCGGAAATGGAACGGAGATCTCCGGCAACCGGATGCTGATGAAGAAGAAGGCTCATACAGAGATTTTCCACTTCTCTTTCCTGGGCATCGATCTCCTTTTCTGTATCAAAGATCTTTGCGATCAGAGTTTTTCCGCCTTCTCCCTGGATCGCTTTCGCAGAAAGGGAGATTGCTTTTTCGCAAAGACTTCCCAACGTAATGAGTTCTACATGAAGTTCTTCAAGCTGTCTTATAAATCTTTCTGACATAATCCTTTAACCAAACCTTCCTGTGATATAGTCCTCTGTACGCTTATCAGACGGCATGGAGAAGAGCTTATCTGTATCTGCATATTCTATAACCTCTCCCAGCAGAAAGAAAGCTGTCTTGTCAGAGATACGGGTTGCCTGCTGCATGTTATGTGTAACCATGACAATGGTATAATCTTTTTTCAGCTCTACAGCCAGATCCTCGATTTTGGATGTAGAGATCGGATCAAGTGCAGATGTAGGCTCATCCATAAGAAGAACCTCCGGCTGTACTGCCAGGGCACGGGCGATACACAGACGCTGCTGCTGACCACCGGACATTCCCAGCGCACTTTTTTTCAGGCGGTCCTTGACCTCATCCCAGATGGCCGCATCACGAAGAGATTTTTCCACGATCTCATCCAGTTTGGACTTGGAACGGATACCGTGAGTTCTCGGGCCATATGCGATATTATCATAGATACTCATTGGAAATGGATTTGGTTTCTGGAATACCATTCCGACACGTTTTCTCAGAACATTTACATCCATATCTCCGTAAATATCCTCGCCGTCAAGGGCTACTTTTCCTGTGATGGTACAGCCCTCCACCAGGTCGTTCATTCTGTTCAGGGATTTCAGGAGTGTGGATTTTCCACATCCGCTGGGGCCGATGAAAGCTGTGATCTCCTTTTCCGGAATTTCCATGTTGATCCCTTTGAGGGCGTGGAACTTACCGTAATGAAGATTCATATTTTCTATAGAAATCTTGGTTTTTTCACTCATGATACGTTATCCTTTCGCAATTTTTCCGGCAACATAACCGGAAAGTCCGTTGATGACAAGTACAAATGCCAGAATCACAACGGCTGTAGCTGATGCCTGATTTACATGAAGTCCCTCACTGGAAAGCACATACATATGAAGTGCAAGTGTTCGTCCTGAACCCATCAGGCTGCCTGGAACTGCTGCAACAGTACCTGCTGTGTAAAGAAGTGCTGCTGTCTCACCTACCACACGGCCGATGGCAAGGATCACTCCTGCCAGGATTCCAGGCACTGCTGACGGAAGCACAATGGTAAAAATAGTACGAAGCTTTCCTGCTCCAAGTCCGAAGCTGGCTTCACGATATGAATCCGGAACGGATTTCAGTGCCTCTTCAGCGGTACGCATGATCAGGGGAAGGATCATGATGACCATGGTCAGCGCTCCTGAGAGAAGGCACATCTTCCATTTCAGTGTAGTTACAAAGAACAACATACCAAAAAGGCCATATACGATTGAAGGAATTCCTGAAAGTGTCTCTGCCGTGATCCGGATAAGTTTTACAAATTTGCTGCCTTTTGCCGCATACTCTACAAGAAAGATCGCCGCAAAGATTCCAATAGGTGCTGCAATTGCCAGTGATACCACTGTCATGATCAGTGTGTTGATCAATGACGGAAGCAGTGACACATTCTCAGATGTATAAGTGAAACTGAACAGGCTGGCATCCAGGTACGGAATACCTTTTACAAGCACATAGCCTATGAGGAAAAAGAGAAGTGCAAAGGTAAGCACTGCTCCGATCATGGTAAGAAGCATCATGATCCCGGATCCCGGATGGCTGATATAAGCTTTCATGTGGTCTTTCACAGAAAGTGAATTTCTTTTTTCCATTGCCGCGCTTTCCACAGGATCTGCGGCAGCCGATATATTAGTTTGCATGTTCTGCCCTCCTGTTCAGAAGCGAAAGACTTAAGTTAATAAGCAAAATAAATACAAAAAGTACAACTCCTGTTGCGATCAGTGCTTCTCTGTGAAGTCCTGACGCATATCCCATTTCTGTTACAATGTTTGCTGTCATGGTACGGACACCCTGGAGAAGCCCTTTAGGCATACGTGGCTGGTTTCCGGCTACCATGATAACCGCCATAGTCTCACCGATGGCACGGCCGATTCCTAAAACTACGCCTGCCAGGATTCCGGATTTTGCTGCCGGAAGTACCACAAAGAAAATACTTCTTTCCTTTGTGGCCCCCAGTGCCAGAGAGCCTTCATAGTAGCTCTCCGGTACACTGCGGATGGCGGACTCTGTCACACCGATAATGGTTGGAAGGATCATGATTCCAAGAAGGATGCAGGCTGCAAGCATACTGCTTCCGGTTCCGCCGAAAAGCTGTCTGATCAGTGGTACCAGCAGCACCAGTCCAAAGTAGCCATATACGATGGATGGGATTCCGGCCATAAGCTCGATTCCTGATTTCAGCGGTTTGTAAATTTTTTTCGGACAATAGCGCGCCATAAATACTGATGTAAACAGTGCGATCGGCACTCCAATGATGATAGCTCCTGCTGTTACATAAATACTTGCCACGATCATAGGCAGGATTCCGAATTTATCATTTGTAGGTCTCCACTCTGTTCCAAGAAGGAATTTCAGAGGCCCGATTTTTCCCATTGCAGGCAGACCGTTTGCAAACAGAAATACACAGATCAGAAATACTGCCAGTACCGAAGCACATGCTGCAATGAAGAAAACCACTTTCATGGCTTTTTCTCCTAAATGATTCATAAAGCACCTTTCTTTCCGGATTATTTGGTTACATCTTCCCAGTCAGTTGTCTCACCTGTAAAGATGGATTTTACCTGGTCACTGGAAAGCTCTTCAAGATCATTGTCTGTATTTACGATAACTGCAATACCATCTCTTGCAATAGCTTCAGAGCTGATTCCTTTGTCCTTTTCTTCATCCTTAAGGTCACGGGATGCCATTCCGATATCGCATACACCTTCTGCTGCACTGTTGATACCTGTTGTGGAATCACTTACCTGAACCTCAACTGTGATGTCCTTGTTTGTTTTCTGATATGCCTCTGCAAGTTTCTCCATAACAGGTCCTACAGAAGAAGATCCCATAACTACAACTTTGCCTTTTGCATCTCCGGCTTTGTATGCCTCTGCCTTGTCATCTACTTTGATGTATCCTTCTTTTTCGATGATGTCCTGTCCGTCAGAACTCATGATGTAGTTGATAAAGTCCTGTGCTGCATCACTGAGCTTGTCGCCTGTTACGATGTTGAACGGACGTGCTACCTTGTATGTATCATCTGCAACGTTCTCTGCTGTTGC